>DATFGG010000119.1:0-7252 GCA_035249665.1 Actinomycetota bacterium
TTCACCCGCGGCGCCTACCCCTCGATGTACCGGGGCAGGCTCTGGACGATGCGCCAGTTCGCCGGGTACGGCACGCCGGCGGAGACGAACGCAAGGTACCGCTTCCTGACCGAGCACGGCCAGACGGGTCTCTCCGTCGCGTTCGACATGCCGACACTCATGGGCTTGGACTCCGACGACCCTCGGAGCGAGGGCGAGGTCGGCCGGTGTGGCGTCGCCACGGATTCGCTCGACGACTTCGAGACGCTGTTCGAACAGATCCCGCTCGGCGACGTCACGACCTCGATGACGATCAGCGGTCCGGCGGTCGTCGTCTTCGCGTTCTTCCTGGCGACGGCGGAGGGGCAAGGCGTCGACTGGTCGAGCCTCGACGGCACGCTCCAGACCGACATCTTCAAGGAGTACATCGCGCAGAAGGAGTGGGTGTTCCCGCCACGGCCACACCTGCGGCTGATCGGCGATCTGATGGCGTTCTGCGCCGAACGCGTTCCCAGATGGCACCCGATCAGCGTCTCCGGCTACCACATCCGCGAGGCGGGGGCGACGGCCGCGGAGGAGCTCGCGTTCACCCTGGCGGACGGATTCGCCTACGTCGAGCTCGGGATGCAGCGGGGCCTCGACGTCGAAGCCTTCGCACCCGCCCTCTCGTTCTTCTTCAATGCGCACATCGACTTCTTCGAGGAGATCGCGAAGCTGCGTGCCGCCCGCCGGATCTGGGCGCGCTGGATGCGCGATCGCTACGGCGCGACGAGCCCCGAGGCGATGCGCCTGCGGTTCCATACGCAGACGGCGGGCGTGTCCCTCACCGCGCAGCAGCCGATGAACAATGTCGTGCGTACCGCGATCGAGGCGCTCGCCGCGGTGCTCGGCGGCACGCAGTCGCTGCACACGAACGCCCTCGACGAGGTGCTCGCGCTCCCCACCGAGGACACGGCGAAGCTGGCGCTTCGGACCCAGCAAGTGATCGCCTTCGAATCGGGGGTTCCCGACGTGATCGACCCGCTCGGCGGTTCGTGGTTCGTGGAGGCCGCGACGGACAGGATCGAGGCACGCGCGGAGGAGATCTTCGCGGAGATCGAACGGATGGGTGAGGGCTCGATGCTCGAGGGCGTCCTGGAAGGGATCGAGCAAGGGTGGTTCCAGCAACGGATCGCCGAGTCGGCGTTCGAGGAGCAGCAACGCTACGAGTCGGGCGACCTCGTGAAGGTCGGCGTGACGGACTTCGTGGACGCGACCGAGAACCCGATCGACACACTCGTGATCGGGGAGGAGGCAGAGCGGGCCCAGCTCGCGAGCGTTCGCCGCACGCGTGCCGCACGTGACGCGGCCGCGGCGGACGACGCGCTGATCGCCCTGAAGGAGGCAGCGACCACCGATGCGAACCTGATGGAGCCGCTGATCGACTGCGCCCGCGCCCGATGCACCGAGGGGGAGATCGTGGGCGCCCTCGCGGCCGTCTTCGGCACCTATCGGGAGTCGCCCGCCTTCTAGCACAGGGCGTGCGGAGTCAGTTGCAAGCTATTGCAAGAACGGAGTAGGCTGTCTGCATGGATATGCGACGAGGTGCGACGGCGTTCGCGGCTGCCCTCTTCCTGCTCCTCGCCGGCGCCTGTCAGTCGGGCGGGCCCGGTTCGGGGGCCGGCGTCCAGGTCGTCACCACCGTCTCGCCGATCACGAACATCGTGCAGAACATCGGGGGCGACCGCGTCTCCGTGACGGGGATCGTCCCCGAAGGGGTGAACAGCCACACGTTCGAGCCCGCCCCGTCGGACGCCGCGCTGATGGAGGACGCCGACATCGTCTTCATCAACGGCCTGCACCTGGAGGAGCCGACCCGCGAGCTCGCGGAGGCGAACGTCGGCGACGGGGTCCCCATCGTGCAGCTCGCGAACCGCACGATCTCGGAGGACGAGTACATCTTCGATCTCTCGTTTCCGCGATCCGAGGGCTTCCCGAACCCCCACCTCTGGACGAACCCGCCCTACGCGAAGGAGTTCGCCGAGATCGTCCGTGATGAGCTCTCCGAGCTCGACCCCGAGGGCTCGCCCACCTTCGACGAGAACTTCGACGCGTTCGCGGAGCGGGTCGATGCCTTGGATGCCGCCGTCCGGTCGGCCACAGAAACGGTGGCGGAGGAGGACCGCAAGCTCCTCACGTATCACGACTCGTTCCCGTACTTCGCTCGCGAGTACGGCTGGAAGGTCGTCGGGGCGATCCAGCCGTCGGACTTCGCCGAGCCGACGCCGCAGGAGATCGTGAGCCTGATCGAGCAGATCCGCGCCGAGGATCTTCCCGCGATCTTCGGCTCCGAGGTGTTCCCGAGCCCGGTCCTCGAACAGATCGCTGCGGAGACGGGTGCGACCTACGTCGACGACCTGCGCGACGACGACCTCCCGGGGGAGGCCGGCGATCCGGACCACAGTTACCTCGGACTGATGGTCTTCGACTTCCGCACGATCGTCGAGGCCCTGGGAGGGGATCCTGCGGCCTTCGGAGAGGTCGACGTCGCCAACCTCGTGACCGACCAAGCGGGAGGGACCCGCTACTGATGGACGGGCTCGTGCGGTTCGACCGTGTCACGTGCCGCTACGGCCGGGACCCGGTGCTCGTGAACGTCGACCTGCAGATCGGAGCGGGCGAGTTCATCGGCGTCGTCGGGCCCTCCGGGAGCGGGAAGAGCACGTTGTTGAAGGCGATCGCCGGATCGGTCGAGCCGATCGCCGGGCGGATCCGCCGCGACCCCGGATTGTCGATCGGCTACGTGCCGCAGGTCGAGACGGTGAACTGGTACTTCCCCGTAACCGTTCGTGAAGCGGTGCTCATGGCGAAGATCGACGGGCGCCGGGTCCCCTGGCCCTCGAAGGAGGAGTCCTCACAGGCGCAGGAGGTCCTCGAGCGGCTCGGATTGGGAGGGCTGTCGGACCGACACATCCGTGAGCTGTCCGGGGGGCAGCAGCAGCGCGTCTTCATCGCCCGCGCGATGCTCGGGCGTCCGCGCCTGCTCCTGCTGGACGAGCCGACGAGCGGCGTCGACGTCCGAACCCGCCACGACGTGATGCACGTGATCCACGATCTCCACCACGAGGGACTCGCCATCGTCCTCACCACCCACGACCTGAACGGCATCGCGTCTCACCTCCCTCGGCTCGTCTGCCTGAACCGCGAGGTGATCGCCACGGGGACGCCGCGACAGGTGATCACGAGCGAGGTGCTGGAGAGGACCTACGGCGCCCCGCTCGAGGTGCTCTCGCACGGTGGGATGCCCGTCGTGCTCGAGCAGTACCCCGAGCTCGTCGAGGAGGAGGGCGCTCACGTGGTGCCGCTCCGGGAGGACCATCATGAGCACCCTGCTTGAGCCGTTCGGATACGAGTTCTTCCAGCGGGCGCTGCTCGTCGCCACGATCACCGGTGCGCTCTGCGGTTTGATCGGCGTCTACGTGGTGCTCCGAGGGATGAGCTACATCGGCCACGGCCTCTCCCACGCGATCTTCGGCGGCGCGGTGGCGAGCTACATCGTCGGCGTGAACGTCTTCCTGGGGGCGGGGCTCTGGGGGTTGGTCGCGGCGCTCTTCATCAACAAGGTAGCGCGCCGGCGATCGATCGGGGCCGACGCGGCGATCGGTGCGATCACCTCGGCGAGCTTCGCGATCGGGATCATCTTGATCTCGACCCAACGGACCTTCGTCGTGAACTTCGAGGCGCTCCTGTGGGGGAACGTGCTCGGCGTCACCGGTGTCGACGTGCTCGTCGTGCTGGCCGTCGCGGCGGGCTCGATCCTGTTCGTGTTCCTCGGATACCGGCAGCTGCTCTTCTCGACGTTCGATCCCGAGGTCGCGGAGGTCTCCGGAGTGCGGACGGCGCGTGTCGACATCGGGCTGGCGGTGATGCTCTCGGCGACGATCGCGGCGACGATGAACGTGATCGGCGTGACGATGATCGCCGCGATGCTCGTGATCCCGCCCGTGATCGGCCGGCTCCTCACCGACTCGTTCGGCCGGATGCTCTGGATCTCGGTGGGCGCGGGGTCGGTGTGCGGCTTCCTCGGCGTCTACGGCTCGTACTACCTGAACTGGTCCTCCGGAGGCACGGTCGTGCTGGCGGCGGGGCTCCTCTTCGTGGTGGCGTTCGGATTCAGCGGCTGGCGCCGTCGGCTGCCTGCCCTCGCGGACGCACACTAGCTGCCGTCAAGCGGCGCAGTCGCGACAGAGACCGGTGATCGCGAAGTGCGTAAGGTCGGCGACGAATCCGTGGTGACGCTTGATGAGCCCCTGGAGCTTGCGCGCCTCCTCGAGGGACAGCTCGTCGTCCTGACCGCAGTTCCGGCAGGTCAGGTGCACGTGGTGCGCCTCGTCCGCGCGGTGGTACTCGGCCCCGGTCTCGACGTGGGAGTGTTGGAGGACGCCGACGCTCTCGAGGAGCGTCAGCGTCCGATACACGGTCGATGCGTTCACGCCCGGCATGTCGCCCTGGACCTTCCGTGCGATCGCGGTGGGGGAGATGTGTCCCTTCGCGCGCATCACCTCGGAGACGATGGCTCGCCGCTGCGGAGTCATCCGGAGCCCACGGCTCCGGAGCTGGGCCATCAGATCGGCGTAGGAGGCGTCCACGCGAGGCATCGTAGCAGTGTGTTGCAGGTGCAACGGACGGCGAGCCCCCCTTAGGAGGGCGGTGGGAGACCGAGGAGGCGGGCCGCGCAGGGGAGGCTGGTCGTCGATTGGGCGAGCTGGAGGGGCCGCGCATGAGGAGCCTGCGGGATCGGCGACAGTCCGGCACGCGCGCTGAAGTAGCCCGCCAGCAGAGATGCGAGCTGCGGCAGGCCCGGCGTCTCGTCGGGAAGGATCTCGTGCGGAGCCGGTCCGCCCTCGGCATGGAGCGAGGGTAGCCACGCGGTGGTGTCCAACACGGGGTTGCCCACGCAGGCGCCGTTCCAGTCCACGAACGCCGCTCGGTCGCCCCGCAGGCAGAGGTTGTCGCTCCGCACGTCGAAGTGGAGCAGGGAGTCACCGCCGATCTCGGCCGACGCGGAGGCCTCCGCGAGGGCCGGCAGGTGCTCCTCGAGCCACGCCGACGAGCAGATCCCGAGCGCGAGGAACGGCTGCGGGTCGGCCATCACGTCGGGCCACCCGTCCCGCCCGAACTGTCTCTCGACGGCGGGCGGCACGCCGGCGGGCGGTGTGGTCGTGTGTACGTCGTCGAGGGTCGCGAGTACGGCATCGACACGAGCGGCGTCCCATGGCGGCGGCCAGGTCTCGCCCGACAGGTCTTCGAGGACGAGCGCGGGCGCGAGACCGTCGTCGTCCCATCCGAGCGAGCGCGGGAGGAACGGGTGTCCGTCCAGCGCTTCGTACACGCGGCGCTCGTCACGGAGCCAGTCCGCGGTGTAGTCGAGGGCGGCGATCTTGACGAACGCCGTGCTCCCATCCTCCAGCTCGACGACGAACCGTCGGTTGGAGGGGGCGTCGTGCCCGGACGCCCCACGCCAGGCGACCGGCGCCGTCCCCAGGGCACGGCGAACGCGCGCGACATCGATCGGGTCAGGTCGCACGCATCCGAGGCTACCGATGTCCGCCGGCGCGCCGTCGGTACCATCGCCGTCATGGTGGTGCTCGCTTGACGGTGATGGTCACGGGTGCGTCCGGCATCCTCGGGCACGCCATCGTCCGGGCGCTCGTTGAGCGCGACGAGGTCCGGGCGACGGTCCGGCGTGGGGAAGCCGGCGAGCCGCTGCGAGCCCTCGGCGCGAAGGTCGCCGTCCTCCCCGTGGAGGAGCCCGACGAGCTGATCGAGATCCTCCCGCGCGTCCACACGCTCGTGCACCTGGTGGGCGGAGTGAACCAGCCGAGCGATGACGAGATCCTCGCCGCGAACCACGGGTCCACGCTCGCGGCCGTCGCCGCGGCGAAGGAGGCCGGCACCCGTCGCGTGATCCTGCTCTCGGTTCTGGGCGCGTCCGTCGCCCACGAGCATCCGTTCCTCCGCGCGAAGGGGCTCGCGGAAGAGGTCGTCGTGCAGAGCGGCCTCGAACACGCCGTGCTCCGCTCGTCGCACGCGTACGGGCTGGGCGGCCTCTGGTTCGCCGCCACGGTGATGGGTGCCGATCATGGGTTCGTGATCGGCGACGGCAGGCAGCGCTGCGCGCCGGTGCTGGCGGGTGACGTTGCCCAGGTGGTGGCCGCGATCGACGATCGGAGCGACCCCGTGGGCGGCACGTGGAGTCTGGGTGGCCCGGAGGAGCTGACCGCCGACGAGGTGTTCGCGATCGAGGGTGAGGATCGAGAACCGATGCATCTCGCCGCCGGCGAGGCGGCGGAGCGACTGACGGAGCTGCTCGGCATCCCCGTCTCGGCCCGAGCGACCGGGCTCTTCGCGATGTCCTCGGTTCCCGACGCGCCGGGGGCCGTCGACGCGTTCGGCGTTCGGATGACCGCGTTCGAAGACGGCCTCCGCGTCGTCACGGCCGAGGTCGCCGAGGTCGACGGAAGCGCTGATAGGGTGCGCCGCGATGCCTGAGCTCGTGCATCTCGACGTCGACGACGGCGTCGGGATCGTCCGCCTGGATCGTCCACCTGCCAACGCCATCTCCCTGCAGCTGTCGATCGAACTCCTCCGAGCGCTGCAAGAGGCCGGATCTCGCGACGACGTCGGCGCCCTCGTGCTGTGGGGAGGTCCGAAACTGTTCGCCGCCGGCGCGGACATCAAGGAGATGGTCGACCTGGACCACGATGGGATCCGGGAGCAGGTGACGGAGCTCGGGGACGCGTGCGACCTCCTCGAGGCGATGCCCAAGGTCTCGATCGCCGCGATCACCGGCTTCGCCCTGGGGGGCGGCTTCGAGCTCTCGCTCGCCTGCGATCTCCGCTACGCGGCGGACGACGCTCGCGTGGGGCAGCCCGAGATCAAGCTCGGGGTCATGCCGGGAGCCGGCGGGACCCAGCGCATGGTGCGGCTCGCGGGCGTCGGCGTCGCCCGGGATCTCACCTACACGGGCAGGCAGGTCGGGGCCGACGAGGCGAAGGCGCTGCGGTTGGTGGAACGGGTCCTCCCCGGGGACCAGGTCCTGGGGGCGGCAGTCCAGAACGCGCGGCTGCTCGCCCGCGGCCCGCGGCAGGCCATCGCGGCTGCGAAGGAAGCGATCCGGGGTGCTGTCGAAACGCCTGGACCGACAGGCATCGGCCGCGAGAAGGAGCTCTTCATCGAGCTGTTCGGGAGCGCCGATCAGCGCGAGGGCATGCGGGCGTTCATCGAGAAGCGA
>DATFGG010000120.1:0-2745 GCA_035249665.1 Actinomycetota bacterium
TTGCGCTCGCTGGCGTGCAGCTCGCGGCCGTTCCATCGAGCGCCGCCCCCGCGGACGGCCTCGTACCGCTCGCCCAGCGCGGGCGCGCTCGCCATGCCGAGCACGGATCGCCCGTCCACCTGGAGGGCGAGCAGCGTCGCCCAGATCGGAACGCCGTCGGCGAAGTTCCTGGTGCCGTCGATCGGATCGACGATCCAGACGCGGTCGCCGGCGCCCTCCCCGTGCTCCTCTCCCGTGATCGCGTCGGCGGGGAACCGCGCGGCGATCATCTCCCGGACGGCGGTCTCCACCTCGAGGTCCGCCTGTGTCACGGGCGACAGGTCCGGCTTCTGCCTGACCTCGAACTCCCCGAGGAAATACGACATCGAGATCTCCGCCGCCCGGTCGGCGATCTCGTGCGCGAAGGCGAGCTCCTTCTCGAACACGGCTCGACCGTACCAGTCGCGAACGGGCGCTCTTCCGACGACGACCGACGCCTCGGCGGGCCGGGTGTCACCCCGGGTCGAGTAGCCTGGGCGCTCCATGGAAACGACCGTCGAAACCGTAGAACAGCACACCGTGAAGCTCACGATCGAGGTGCCTCCGGAGGAGTTCCGGAAAGACCTGGACCGCACCTATCGAGCGATCGCCAACGAGATCAAGGTCCCCGGGTTCCGCAAGGGCAAGGTGCCGAAGCAGATCATCGACACCCAGATCGGCCAGGACGCGATCTTCGAGCAGTTCGTGAACACGTCCGTGCCGGCCTACTTCCGGCAGGCGGTCACCGAGGAGGACCTCGCGCCGATCACCGATCCCGACATCGACGTCCAGCAGCTGGAGCCGGGTCGGCCCTTCCTGTTCACCGCCACCGTGGAGGTCCGCCCCCGCCTCTCCTTCGAGGAGACGGACTACACGGGGATCAGCGTCACGAAGCCTCCGATCGATGTGGCCGATGAAGAGATCGACGACTGGATCGAACGGCTCCGGGAGCGGTTCGCGGAGCTCGAGCCGGTCGGGAGACCCGTCCAGGAAGGGGACTTCGTGACCGTGGACCTGACCGTGATGAGGGGCGGCCAGAAGGTCGAACAGGCCTCGCGCACGGACTACCTCTACACCGTGGGCTCCGGCGAGGTGGGCGAGAAGCTCGACGTGGAGCTCGTGGGCACGAAGCCCGGCGCGATCCTGAAGGTGGCCGACACGCTGCCGGAGCGCTTCGGCGAGGAGCTGGGCGGCGCGCCGGTCGACATCAGCGTGATCGTGAAGGACGTGAAGGCGCGGCGACTCCCCGAGGTGGACGACGAGTTCGCCAAGACGGCCTCGGAGTTCGACACGATCCCCCAGCTCCGAGACGATCTCCGCGAGCGACTCACCGAGGTGAAGGAGCGCGAGGCCACCGCAGCACTGCGCGATCTCGCGCTGCAGGCGATGATCGAGAAGGTCGACGTCGACCTGCCCGACAGCCTGATCGAGGAGGAGACCGACCACCGGATCCACCACGCGCGCGACCAGGCGGAGCGGATGGGGATCGGCCTCGAGAAGATGCTCGAGCTGCAGGGATGGGACGAAGCGCGTCTGCGCGAGGATTCCCGCCAGCACGCGATCCGGGCGATCAAGAGCGACCTCGTCCTGGAAGGCATCGCCCGCAGCGCATCCCTGGACGTCACGGCGGAGGAGATCGGTGCGGAGATCGCCGTCCTCGCGCAAGCCTACGGCAGGGAGCCGAAGGCCGTCGCTAAGGATCTCGAGCGCAGCGGTCAGGTCGTAACGCTGGCCGGGGATATCATCAGGAGCAAGGCCCTCGACCTCCTGGTCGAACGTGCCGATATCGAGACGGTTGCGACGGATGACACCGAACACGCGCCAGAGAACACGCGCCAGAGAACGCCACGCCAGTGAACGCACAAGAGGAGGCGAACACGTGATGGACACGCCTGAGAGCTACCTGGTCCCGATGGTGGTCGAGCAGACCAGCCGAGGCGAGCGCTCGTTCGACATCTACTCGCGGCTGCTGAAGGAACGGATCATCTTCCTCGGCACCCCGATCGACGACTCGGTCGCGAACCTCGTGATGGCGCAGATGCTCCACCTCGAGTCCGAGGATCCGGACAAGGACATCAACCTGTACATCAACTCCCCGGGTGGTGACGTCGCGTCGGGCTTCGCCGTCTACGACACGATGCAGTACATCAAGCCCGACATCACGACGATCTGCATGGGCCAGGCGGCGTCGTTCGCGGCGTTCCTCCTGCTGGCCGGTGCGAAGGGCAAGCGGTTCATGCTCCCGCACGCACGGGTGCTGCTCCACCAGCCTCACGGGGGAACGCAGGGCCAGGCCGTCGACATCGAGATCCAGGCCCGAGAGATCCTGCGGTACCGGCAGCTCCTCGACGAGCTGATCGCACAGCACACCGGCCAGTCCGTCGAGAAGATCACGAAGGACACGGACCGGGACTTCATCCTCACCTCGGAGCAGGCGAAGGAGTACGGGATCATCGATGAGGTCCTCACGAACCGTCGCGATATGCCTTCGGAGTTGACGGCGGCCGCCGCCGTAGGGGCGTAGAATCCCTACCACGACCGGGCGATGCCCGGTCGGTGGCGTTTCACGAGCATCACGGGAGTCGCGGCCACCAAGAACCGGCCACCAGGAAAGGGAGTCGGATGGCGAAGTTCGGCGAGTCGGACCTGCTGAAGTGCTCCTTCTGCGGGAAGAGCCAGAAGCAGGTCAAGAAGCTGATCGCCGGTCCGGGCGTCTACATCTGCGAC
>DATFGG010000121.1:0-2250 GCA_035249665.1 Actinomycetota bacterium
TGGAACGACCCGATCAACCTGATGAGCTACGTGACGTGGGTGTTCATGCGGCTGTTCGGCTACCCGCGGGAGAAGGCCGAACGGCTGATGTGGGACGTCCACACGAAGGGACGGGCGGTCGTCTCCTCGGGTCCCCGCGAGAAGGCGGAGTCCGACGTCGCGAGGCTCCACGCCCACGGCCTGTGGGCGACGCTTCAGCGGGAGTCCTGATGGAACCCACGTTCCATCAGGAAGGCGGCGGCTACGCCGTGCACCTGAGCAAGGGTGTGCGCGGCCTCCTCGTGGAGCTCTGTCAACAGTCCCGCGCACTCCTCGCGGCAGAGGATCCATCGAGCGACCCGGCGGTGGCCCGTCTCTTCCCTCCCGCGTACGAGGACGACCCGCTGCGGAACCTCGAGTTCGAGACGAACCTGGGCGCCGCGCCGCGGACGGGGAAGCTCGATGCGATCGACACGGTGGAACGCACGGCCCACGCGACGGCGCTCACCGAGGACGAGTTCCTCGCATGGGTCGGTGTGGTGAACGACCTGCGCCTGGTGCTCGGCACGCGGATCGACATCACGGAGGAGGCGACGGAGGAGGACTTCCGGCAGGACGATCCCCGCCACGACACGTTCCGGGTCTACCAGTTCCTCGGGTACCTGCTGCAGGAGATGCTGGAGGCGATGGGCGCACCCGGCATGGAGGAACCCCCTGCGGGGTCCGGAGACTCAGTCGGCCGGGGGGACTGAGCGCAGGCGAAGCAGCCGCTTCCACCACGGAGGATGCCGGCGCCGCCACTCGACCGCGAGGCGCCGGTGCTCGGCTTTGGTCCCCGGATGCTCGTTGTCGCTGTACGTGGGCACGAGCACGCTCGTCGGCCGGCCGGGGATCTCGTTCGGGGAGCGCAGCACCATCGCCCGCCACGCTACGCTCGGCGGCGATGTGGCACAACGGCCGTGTTGCCGTTTCCTGCCTCAGAGCTCCGTGAGTCCGACCTGGTGCACCTTGAGCATGTTCGTGGTCGTTCGGCCGGCGGGCATGGACGCGGCCATGACGACCGAATCGCCTTCCGCCGCCAGCCCTGCGGCTCGAAGGGACGCATCCATCATCGCGATCATCTGGTCGGTGTCCTCGGGTCGTTCGGCCGCGTGTGTCTCCACCCCCCAGAGCAGCCCGTTTGCCCGGCGGACGCCCACATCCGGGACGAACGCGTGGATCGGCACGCGTGGCCGCTCCGCGGAGAGCAACGCCGCCGTCCGCCCCGTGGTCGTGTAGCAGGTGATCGCGACCGCATCGGAGTCACCCTGGACGATCGACGCGGCGGCGTGGGCCACCGCTGCCGCCTCCCCGGTGTGCTGGCACGGTGGCTGTGCGGCTCGGTACTCGGCGCCCTGGGACTCGACGGCTCGCGCGATCCGCGTCGCGACCGACGCCGCCTCGAACGGGAACTCGCCGATCGCGGTCTCGCCCGAGAGCATGATCGCGTCGGCGCCGTCCAGGACCGCCGACGCCACGTCGTTCGCCTCCGCCCGGGTCGGCCGCGGCGACCGGATCATCGATTCCAGCATCTGCGTGGCCACGATCACGGGTCGGTCGGCGCCCCTGGCTTCCCTGAGGAGTCGCTTCTGCACGAGGGGGATCTCCTCCATCGGCAGCTCGACTCCCAGATCCCCACGGGCGACCATCACTGCGTCGGAGACCTCGAGGATCTGCTCGAAGCCCTCTACGGCAGGGCGGGTCTCGATCTTGGCCACGATCGGAACGGGCCGGTCCCCCATCGCCGCGCGGAGCTCCTCGATGTCGGAAGGAGCCCTGACGAAGGACTGCGCGACGAGATCGACTCCATGATCGAGCACGTGGCGCAGCATCTCCCGGTCCTTCTCGGTCACGGGCGGCAAGCTCAGTCGCTCGGCGGGCACGTTCACACCCTGATGGCTTCGGACCGAGCCGGCCCGCACGCACTCGGTCTGCACCCGGTCGCGCTCGGTCCCGGTGACCGTGAGCTCCACGGCGCCGTCCGCGAGCAGGATGCGGTCGCCGACTCGCAGGTCGCCCGCGAGCCCCCTGTGGGAGGTTGCTGCCCCCGTCGCGTCCCCGGGCCCGTCGGGTCGGATCTCGAACGGCTGGCCCTGCCGGAACGCGAAAGGGTCGGGGTGCACGTCCGCGAGGCGGACCTTCGGCCCCGGGAGGTCGGCGAGGATCGAGAGCGAGCGGCCGGTCACTCCTTCCACCTCGCGCACGATCGAGACGCTCCGCGCACGGTCCTCC
>DATFGG010000122.1:0-3607 GCA_035249665.1 Actinomycetota bacterium
CGGCGAAGCGCCCCCGGTAGACCTCGGCCGACTCCGCGACGGTCCCGTCCTGCTCTTCGTAGAGCGCGAACCGCAGCCTGGCCAGCTCGTCGACGTCGTCGGTCGTGGCGAACCCGATCGACGGGTGCGGCCGGCTCACGAGCCCCCGAGCGCCGCGTCGACGGCAGACCGCAGCTCCGCTCGGCGCCGCAACCCGAGCTCGGCGTCCACGACCACCTCCACCACGCGGATCCCGCGGCCGGCGCCCGCCGCTCGATCCAGCGCGGGCAGCAGGTCCGGCGCTCGTTCGACCCGCTCGTGATCGGCGCCGGCCGCTCCGCAGAGCCCACCGATGTCGACCGTGTGCGGCGTGACGAACAGCTCCCGATGCTCGGGCAGATCGCGTTGCGGCAGGAGGGAGAAGACGTGGCCGCCGCCGTTGTTGACGACGACCACGATCAGATCCACGTCGCGTGAGGCGTTCCACAGGACCGCCCCGGCATCATGGAGGAAGGAGAGGTCCCCGACGAGCGCGACCACCGGGCCGTGTCGGGCCACCGCGATCCCCAGGGCGGTCGACACCAGCCCGTCGATCCCACTCGCCCCGCGATTGGCCATGACCGTCAGGTTCGCTCGCGGGCGCATCGCGAGATCGAGGTCGCGGATGGGCGTGGAGTTCCCCACGAACAATCGCCCCGCGTCCGGGATCCACGACGCCGTGTCGCGTGCGATCCGTGGCTCGAACGGCTCGTCCCATCCGTCCATCAACCCGTCGAGCACGTCCCGTGCACGCTCGTCGGCCGCGCGCCACTCCGCCGTCCACTCGAGCGGCGCGGGATGGATCCGGCCGTGCCACAGCTCCTCGATCTCGTCCTTCGAACGCCGGCCGGTCAGGGCGATGCCGCTCCCCTGGATCACAGGATGCCTTGCGAGGGCGTTGGGGAGAGCCTCGGGGTCCACCGCCAGCCGCCATGAGGCGAGGTGGTCGGGATCGGGATCGAGGTGCCACCGATCCGCGACCACCAGATGCTCGGCCGAAGCGACGAACCGCTGCGCGGCCCGGCTCGTCGGGGACGCCCCGAACTGGATCACGAGCTCGGGGCGGTGCGCCTCGGCCCACGGTCCGGCGATCATCGCCTGGCCGGCCGCGAGCGCCGTCTCCGGCTGACGCGTCCCCGATGTGGGCTCGGCGAGGACGGGCCAGCCGAGCAGCTCGGCCCAGAACTGCCCCTCGCTCGAGGGGTGCCCGGGCCAGCCGCCGAACACCACGGCTCCGCGAGCTCCCGAGACCAGTTGGGCCAGCCGGTCCGCTTCGTCGGGATCGAGCTCGGCCGCGGGGCGAACGGGCCACGTGAACGCCTCAACCACGACGTCACCCCCGATCAGGGAGGTGTCCGTGGTCGGGGTGAGGGGCTCCTCGAAGGGGCAGTTCAGGTGGACCGGGCCGGTCGGATCGGTGGCCATCGCTTCGAGCGCCTCGCGCGCCGCCTGACGCCACCACGCCTCCTGTCCGGCCGTCGACGGCACCGGCAGGTCGAAGGAGGCGTGGACGTACTCCCCGTAGAGACCCGGTTGCACGATCGTCTGGTTCGCCCCCGTCCCGCGGAGGCGAGGGGGACGATCCGCCGTCAACACGACCAGGGGCACTCGGGCCTGGGCGGCCTCCACGACCGCGGGCAGGAGCTCAGCGGCCGCGGTCCCGCTCGTGCATGCCACGATCGCCGGACGTCCGGTCACCTTCGCGGCTCCGAGCGCGAAGAAGCCCCCGGACCGCTCGTCGAGCTGGACGTGCACCTGCACGCGAGGATCGCGGGCCAGCGCGAGGGCGAGTGCCGTCGAGCGTGATCCCGGCGAGACGGCGGCGTGGCGGACACCGCCGTCGGCGAGTCCCGCGACGAGCGACGACGCGCATGCGAGCGAGATGTCTCCGAGTTCCACCCTGTCCACCCTCCTACGTCACTCGGGCCAAGACGAGACCCAGGGCCAGCAAGAGACCCGTCGCCGCGTGGAGCGCAGCCGTTCTCGTGAGCACGAGGATCAGCGCCGCGCCGGTCGCCGCCCCCACCTCTTCCATCGGCCGGATCGCGAGGACCCAGCCCACCAGCCCCACCAGCCCCCACTGGATCAGTCCCGCTCGCTCGTCGACGATGTACACGATCACACCCACCACGATGGTTCCGAACGCCGCGACCACGCAGGCCCGGTAGAGCGTGCGTGTCGGAGCCTCGCCGAGCCGCACCGCGAGGGTCCGCTTCCCCGCGGCAGCGTCCGTGGGGATGTCCCGCAGGTTGTTGGCGACGAGGATCGCCACCGCCAGGAGTCCGAGGACGGCTCCGCACCACCAGGCCGCCGCAGCCACCCTCTCGTCCATCACGAACGCGGTCCCGGCCGTCGCCATCACCCCGAAGAAGAGGAACACCATCACCTCGCCCAGGCCCAGGCCCGCGTACGGCTTCGGTCCGCCGCTGTACGCGAACGCCGCCACCAGCGCGAGCGCGCCCACGAACAGGATCAGGACCGGCTCCGTCGCCAGGGCGAGCGCGAGCCCCGCGAACCCGGCGGCCCCGATCGCGACGAGGGCGGCGACGAGCACGGTCCTCGGTGAGGCGGCGCCCGACGCGACGAGCCGAGGCGGGCCGAGACGGGCCGGCGTGTCGACGCCTCGGATCCCGTCGAAGAAGTCGTTCGCGTAGTTCACGCCGACCTGGAGGCCCAGCGCGACGATCAGAGCGGCCGCGAACCGCCACGGGATGAACGAGTCCGCAGCCGCGGCGCCGACGAGCACCGGCACCGCTCCCGCGCCGAGCGTCCGGGGGCGCGCGCCGGTGAGCCAGACGTTCACGGTCGCTTCGGGAACCTCGAGAAGTCCGGGCGACGCTTCTCCACGTAGGCATCCCGGCCTTCCTGCGCCTCTTCCCCCATGTAATAGAGGAGGGTCGCATCGCCGGCGAGCTGTTGGACGCCCGCGAGCCCGTCGATGCCGGCGTGGGCGCCGGCCTTCAGCAGGCGAAGCGCGAGCGGTGAATGCGCGAGCATCTCCTTCGCCCACCGCACCGTCTCCTCCTCGAGCTCCTCGAGCGGAACGACCGCGTTCACGAGCCCCCACGTCAGTGCGGTTGCCGCGTCGTACTGACGGCAGAGGAACCACACCTCCTTCGCGCGCTTCTCGCCGATCTGTCTGGCGAGCAGCCCGATCCCGTACCCGGCATCGAACGAGCCGACGCGCGGCCCCGTCTGCCCGAAGCGTGCATTGTCCGCGGCGATCGTGAGGTCGCAGCACAGGTGCAGGACGTGGCCACCGCCGATCGCGTAGCCGGCGACCATCGCGATCACGGGCTTGGGCAAGCGACGGATCTGGATCTGGAGGTCGAGCACGTTGAGACGCCCGACGCCGTGTTCGTCGACGTAGCCATCGTCGCCGCGGACGCCCTGGTCGCCACCGGAGGAGAAGGCGAGGGATCCCGCGCCGGTCAGGATCACCACCCCGACAGAAGGATCGTCCCGGGCGAGGTCGAACGCCTCGATCAGCTCCCTCGTGGTGAGCGGCCGGAACGCGTTGCGGACCTCGGGCCGGGCGATCGTGATCTTCGCGATCCCCTGGGCCGTCTCGTATCGGATGTCGGTGAAG
>DATFGG010000123.1:0-2957 GCA_035249665.1 Actinomycetota bacterium
TGTTCACGGAGCGCGCCGCCGGGATCGGGCTCGGTCGCGGCCCGGGCGAGACCCTGAACGAGTACCGCACGAAAGTGATGGAGACCGGGTACCTGTCGAACGGGCACCTCGATCGGCTGACCAGGCTCGCTTCGGCGGCCGCGTACTCTCCTCACGAGCCGGCCGCGGATCAGGCCCACGAGGCTGGGACCGCCGCGGACACCGCGATCCGCGAGATCCGGCGGTCCGTCGGACCGACGGCATGGTTCGTCGGCCTCTACCGCGGCCGCTGGACCTGAGGACGATCCGCCTACCGGGCGGCCGACTGACCCGTCGCGGTGGTGGCCGCAGCGGCGCGGAGCGCTCGCACGAACCGCTCGCGGTCTTCCTCGAACTGGCGGACCTTGGTCTCGACGCCCGTTGCGATGTCGTCGATGGCGACGAAGAACGCCATCTGCCCGTCGCGGAGGGCGTCGATCACCTCACCATCCCGCCGGCAGATCTTGAAGATCGACTGACCGTCCGTCACGAGCTTCACCTCGGAGAGGTGTTTCGTGAGGCCGGCCTTCTTGGTGAGGAACTCCCACGAGCGGCGGACCCGTTGGAGCGACATCCCTCCATCGAGCAGTGACTTCACGACCCGCAGGGCCACCAGATCCCGGAAGGAGTACAGGCGCGGCACGCCGGGGCGTCCGCCAGTGCCCTGCACCGAGGGCTCGACGAGCCCGATCTCGTCCCAGTAGCGCAGCTGACGTGGCGAGCAGCCCGTGAACTTACATGCCTGATGCGCGGTGAAACCCTCCATCGAACGCGCGCCCCTTCGATCACGACAACGTCGAACCCGAACCATCCGGCGCGAACGTCACGGGCCCTCCCGGGGAACCCGCCCTCCGGCGACGCACTCGCACCCAGGGGAAGGAATGCACGTTCTACACCCATCCACGAAGTCGTGGCAAGCGCAGTGGTCAGACGGTGTGATCGACGCGACGTTCGCGGCGCGTTCGCGCACGCCTCGATCCGTGTGCGCTATCGCTCGTCCGACGGGGGTGCCGACGGCGGAGGCCGGAGCCGCCCGGCGACGCGCGACGCGATCCTTCCGAATGTGCCCGGGGCGACGGTGTCGTCACCGAGACGGCCGGCGTACCGGTAGGCGAGCACCGCGGACAGGGTCATCGCGACGAACCCCGCGGCCGCGATCCAGACGGACACGCCGACGAGCAGGAGCATGAGCGATCCGACGACGAACCCCGCGATCGCCAACTTCATCCGACCCCAGGCATGCGTGTGGAGGTCCGTGCGGGTGACCTGCTCGACGAGCCTCGGATCCTCTTCCGAGAGCCGCCGTTCGATCTCCTCCAGGATCTTCTGCTCGTGATCGTTGAGCGGCATGGCACCTCCGGCCGCGGGGGGCGACCCCGTTCCCCTCCGATTATAGAGAGGGGTCCCGACCGAGTGGTACCGAACGGTGGCGCGATCGGTCGAGGAGGCTCGCAGGCCCCGCCGCACCGGTCCCGAAGCGGCGCTCGATCCGGTCCACGGTGCGCTCCACGTCGTCCCAGCGTTCGGAGCGCAGCAGCGCCAGCTGGTGCGCGCCCGCCGAGTCCAATCCCGCTGCCTGGACCCCGAGCAGCCGGACACGTCGTCTCTCCCCGGGCAGGTGGCGATACAGGTCGGACACGGTCCGATGGATCTCGCCACCGAGGTCGGTGGGATCGGGCTGCGTACGCGAACGGGTGAGCGTCGTGAAATTCGCGAGCCGGACCTTCAGCGTGACCGTCCGCGCACGGTAGCCGTCCTCGCGGAGACGAGCAGCCACCCGCCCCGAGAGCGCCAGCAGTTCCCGCAGGATCTCGTCCTCGTCATCGAGGTCCCGATCGAACGTCTCCTCGTGCCCGATGGATTTCGGCTGCTCGTAGGGCTCGACCCGGCGATCGTCGACCCCGCGGGCCAGCGCGCCCAGGTGACTCGCCGCCGCGGCGCCGATCAGACGCTCGAGGATCGTCTGGGGCGTCCTCCCGAGATCCCCGACCGTGCGGATCGCCAAGCGCCCCAACAGCTCCGCCGTCTTCTCCCCCACCCCCCAGAGTCTCCCGACGGGGAGCGGTTCCAGGTAGGCGGCCACGCCGGCCGCGGGCACGTGGAGGAACCCGTCGGGCTTGCATCCGTCCGATGCGAGCTTGGCCACGAACTTCGTCGGCGCGATGCCGACCGAGCACGTCACGCCGACCTCCCCGGCGACCTCCCGTCGGATCCTCTTCGCGATCTCCACTGGCGAGCCGAACAGGCGGGTGGCGCCGCCGACGTCGAGGAACGCCTCGTCGAGGGAGATCGGCTCCACGAGCGGGGTATGGGCGAGGAGAACCTCCCGGAAGCGGTGCGAATGCACGCGATAGGCGTCGAAGTCGGGCGGGAGGAAGATGCCCTCCGGACACAGGCGGCGCGCGCGGACCGATGGCATCGCGCTCCGCACCCCGAACCGTCTCGCCTCGTAGGACGCGCTGGTGACCACCCCACGCGCGCCGGTCCCACCCACGATCACCGGCTTGCCTTCGAGCGAGGGATCCTTGAGGACGGCGACCGAGGCGTAGAACGCGTCGAGGTCCACGTGCAGGATCGGTTCGGGCGGCCTCTGGGGGGTGGTCACTGCCACATCATGCCGCGGATCAGCCTGCGGGCCATCAACCAGCAGAGCCATCAGCCTGCAGACCCGGGGCTCGCATGCCACAGACGTCGGTCCGGGCTGGTCGGCCGCACCGGGCCCGCCATCGTCTCGCGGAGGGTGCCGTCGGCGCGGGCCCGGTGCAGCGCCGTGAGATCCCAGACCTCCTCCGCCACGACGCTCACGCCCCGACGACCGGTCCGGCGGACCTGCCCCCACACCACCATCGCGAACGCGTGGAACACGGTCTTGGCAACCTTCGGCTGCACCGACTCGAAGACCGTGACCTCGAGAGGACCGGTGCCGTCGTCGAGCGTCA
>DATFGG010000124.1:0-10357 GCA_035249665.1 Actinomycetota bacterium
CGCGCGAGCGGCGACTCACCGCCCGGCCGGAAGTCGACGTCGTCGGGCAGCAGCACCGGCAGGTCCGCGAGCGGCACCGGGACCTCGCCGTGCTCGTCGCAATGGATGATCGGGATCGGCGCGCCCCAGTACCGCTGGCGAGAGATCAACCAGTCGCGGAGCCGGTATGTCACGGCGGGCCCGCCGAGGCCCTGTTCCTCGATCCAGGCCGCCACCTTCGCGATCGAGGCGGGTGACGGCTCGCCGTCGAACGGACCGGACCGCACCATCACGCCTTCGTGGTCGTGCGCCTCGGTCATCGACGCGGGGTCGCGCTCCTCGCCCGGCGGCTGGATCACGACACGTACCTCGAGACCGTGCTCACGCGCGAACTCGAAGTCGCGCTGATCGTGGGCAGGGACGCCCATCACGGCTCCCGTGCCGTACTCCATCAGCACGTACGGCGCCACGAACACCGGCACGCGCTCCCCGTTCACCGGATTCACGACGTGGACGCCGAGCGGCACACCTTCGCGGCTCTCGGCCTGCTCCCGGTTGGTGAGCGGCGTGGCCTGGAGACGATCCACGAGCTCCCGGGCGGCGGACGAGGCGCCTCCCGCCTCCGCCAGCTTCCCGACCAGCGGGTGTTCGGGAGCGAAGACGAAGAACGTGACCCCCCAGAGCGTGTCGGGACGTGTCGTGAAGACCTCGACCTCGTCGCCGGTCTCCTCGAGGGTGAACCGCACCGTGGCTCCCTCGGACCGGCCGATCCAGTTCCGCTGCATCGTGATCACGCGCTCGGGCCACTCCTCGAGCGTGTCCATGTCGTCGAGGAGGCGTTGCGCGTAGTCGGTGATCTTGAAGAACCACTGCGTGAGGTCCTTCCGGACCACCGCGGTGCCGCACCGTTCGCAGGCTCCGTTGATCACCTGCTCGTTCGCCAGCACGGTCTGGTCGTTCGGGCACCAGTTGGCCGGCGCGTTCTTGCGGTAGGCCAGCCCCATCTCGAAGAGCTTCAGGAACAGCCACTGCGTCCAGCGGTAGTACTCAGGGTCGCTGCTGTGGAGCCGTCGGGTCCAGTCGAACGAGAACCCCATCCGCTTGAACGACGCCGCCTGCTGCTCGATGTTCTCGTAGGTCCATTCCTTGGGATGGACCCCACGCTTGATCGCGGCGTTCTCGGCGGGGAGCCCGAACGAGTCCCAGCCGATCGGATGCAGGACGTTGTACCCCTGGAGCCACCGGAACCGCGCGATCACGTCGCCGCCGCTGAAGGCCTCCGCGTGCCCGAGGTGGAGGTCGCCCGAGGGGTACGGGAACATGTCCAGCGCGTAGAAGCGGGGCCGAGGGTCCTCGCGATCGTCCGAGGCTCGAGACAGCTCCTGGTCTTCCCAGACCTGTTGCCACTTCGGCTCGATCTCGGCGGGGTCGTAGCGGTGCATCGGCTCATGGTAACGGGCCTCACCTCCGTACACTGGGCGCACGGACACGCCCATCGAGTCGACGGGACGACACAGGCCGGCGAAGGCGCTCGAACGCCGCGTCCTCACGATGTGGTGGACGGTCTGGGGAGCGGTCGTGCTCGTGGGCGCCCTCGTCGCGTCCCCGACGATCGCGGAGATCCCCTCCGGTGGCGCGATCTTCGTAGCCGCCTTCGTGCTCGCCGTACTCGGCGCCGCGACCGTGCCCTTCCTGCGGTACCGACGGTGGCGCTACGAGATCCGGGAGCGCGACCTGTTCCTGTCGCACGGCTCGTGGTTCTACGTCCTCACGTTGATCCCGTTCGATCGGATCCAGTACGTGGAGACGCACCAGGGACCGCTCGACCTCGCTTTCCGGCTCATGCAGCTCGTCGTCTACACGGCGGCCGGGAGAGCGGCCCGGATCCCGGGGCTCGACCCCGACGAGGCGGAGGCCCTCCGCGAGGAGCTGTCGAAGGTGGCCGGCACCGAGAGTGTCTGACGCCGTCCCCCCACGGCCCGACCGGGAGGACGCGCCCCTCCCGCCCCCGGTCTCGACGGAGTGGCGCAGGCTCCACCCGGCCGCGATCGCCGTGTGGGCATCGGGCGTGGTCGGCGGCCTCGCGGTCCCGATCCTGTTCTTCCTGGTGATCGGGAGGGCGGGCTCGATCGGGTTCGCGGCCTTCGCCGGCGGTGTCGCGGTGATCGGGTCCGTGGTCCGGTGGAGCCGGTTCGGTTACCGGCTCGACGATCGCGCGCTCCATCTCCGCGGAGGCCTCCTGCAGCGGTGGGAACGCACCATCCAGCTCGCACGCATCCAGAGCGTCGACGTCGTGCAGAAGCTGACCCATCGGGCGTTCGGAGTGGTCGAGCTCCGGATCGAGGTCGTGGGCGGACAGAGCACGGAGGCGCCGCTCGTGGCGCTGCTACCGGATGAGGCGACACGGCTGCGAGCGATGCTCGCGTCCGATCTTGCGGAGGAGGGCGAGGCATCGGAACAACCGCTCGTACGGATGCGTCCCCGCGACCTGCTCGTGGCCGGCCTGACCGGTGGCCGCGTCGCCGTGGTCGCCGCGATGGCGGGCTGGGCCTTCCAGCTCCTTCCGGAGGACGCGCTGTTCGTGAACCTGGACGAGCTCGTGGGGACGGACCGGTCGAACCTGGAGACCGTCCTGCTGATCGCAGCGGCGCTCCTGGGTGCCTCGGTCCTCATCTCGCTCGCCACGACCGTGGTCGTCTACTGGGGCTTCGCGGCCCACCGGAGGGACGATCGGCTCGTGATCACGCGCGGACTGCTCCAGGCACGGCGATCCGTGATCGCCGTGGGGCGGATCCAGGCGATCCGCATCGAGGAGAACCTGATCCGGCGCGTCTTCGGCCTGGCGAGCGTCAGGGTCCTCACCGCCGGCTACGGGAAGGAGTCCGGCGATCAACAACAGGCGAGCATGCTCGTCCCCGTAGCCGACCGCGACCGATGCCTCGAGGTCGCGGAGGCAGTCGTGGGCTCGGACGGGCTGCCGAACGTGGACCTTCGTCCCGCTCCCACCCGTGCGCTGATCCGTCGGCTCGTCCTCGCGTCGAGCGTCGGCGTCGTCGCCCCGACCCTCGGGCTCGCCCTTCCGGAGGACGCGCGGATCGCGACCTTCGCCGTGCTCCCGGTGGCGATCGGGTTCGGGTACCTGTCGTGGCGCGCCCTCGGACACGAAGTCCTCGCGCGCCACGTCGTGGCTCGATCGGGCGCGCTCCAGCGACGCACGACGGTGGCGGCCCGCGCGAACGTGCAGCATCTGACCCTCCATCGATCGCCGACCCAGCGACCCTTCGGCCTCGCCAGCTTGACGCTCGCGATCCCGAAAGCGAGCGCCGCTGTGATCGACGTGGACGACGACGTTGCCGAAGAGCGATTCGATGAGCTGGCGGCCCGACTCTCGGGAGCGCGCTAGGCGAGGAACGCGCTAGGCCGGGATCGACGGCTCCGCGAACAGCGTGGCGCGCGCGAGCAGGGCCGGGATCTGCTCCGCGGGAACGGGTCGCGAGAAGAGGAATCCCTGGCCGCGTGTGCAGCCCGCCGCCTGGAGGAAGGCGAGCTCGCCCTCGGTCTCGATCCCCTCCGCGAGCGGCACCATGCCCAGGCCGTGCGCCAGCTGGATCATCGCTTCGACCATGCGGCCTGACTCGTGATCGCGATCGACATCGTGGATGAAGGAGCGATCGATCTTGAGGATGTCGACAGGCAGATGCTTCAGCCGGGCGAGCGAGGAGTATCCCGTCCCGAAGTCGTCGATCGCGAGGGAGAGCCCCCAGGCGTGGAGATCGGCGAGGACCCGCTGCGTGCGGTCGGGGTCGGCCATCGCGGTCGATTCCGTGACCTCGACGACGATGTCGTGGGGATCCACGTCAGCCGCCGTGAGCTTCGCCATCAGTTTCTCCGGCAACCGGCCCGACCAGAGCTGGCGGGGTGAGAGGTTGAAGCCGAGACGCACGTCGATCCCCTGCGCCTCCCAGACCTTGCGTTGGTGCGCGAGCTCCTCGATCACCCAGTCCCCGATCGCCTCGATCAGGCCGAGCTCCTCCGCGATCGGGATGAACTCGCCGGGAGGCACGATGCCGCCGTTGGGTTCGCTCCAGCGGATCAGCGCCTCCAGTCCCGTCACCGTCCCCCCATCGAGCTCCACGATGGGCTGCCAGTGCAGGACCCAGTGCTTCTGCTCCACAGCCCGGCGGAGGCGGGTCGTGAGGGACAGCCGCTCGATCGCCTCGTCCGCGCCGCTCGCGTACACGATGTAGCCGCCCGGCTCGGCCTTCTTCGACTGGTACATCGCGGTGTCGGCGTTCTTCAGCAGGCTGATCGCGTCCGTGGCGTCCTGGGGGAACAGGCTCACGCCGAGCGAGGCCGAGGTGAAGAACTCCACACCGCCCAGATCGAACGGTTCCTGGAGCGCTTCGTGCACCCGGGTCGCCACCGACTCGGCGACGAGCAGCCCGGCTTCCGTGCCGGCCACCGGACCGATCCCTCGCTCGAGATCGGCGAGCAGGAGGAGGAACTCGTCGCCGCCCTGGCGCGCGACCAGGTCCGTCTCGCGGGTGCAACCGCGGAGTCGTTCCGCGAGCTGCTTCAGGAGGTCGTCGCCGGCATGGTGGCCGAGCGAGTCGTTCACCAGCTTGAAGTTGTCGAGGTCGAGGTAGATCACGCCCACGCCGAGGTCGTGGCGGCGCGCGCGTGAGATCGCGGCTTCGAGCATCTCTTCGAAGAGCGCCCGGTTCGGCAGACCGGTGAGCTTGTCGTGGTACGCGAGGAAGGCGACCTGCTCCTCCGCGAGCTTGCGCTCCGTGATGTCGAAGATCACGCCCTGGATCAGCCAGGGTTCGCCCTGCTCGTCGTCGATCGGGTACGCCTGCTCCAGGACCCAGCGGATGCTGCCGTCCTCGTGGACCATCCGGTACTCGTGGTTCAGCGGCTCGTGCGCGTTGTACGCGTGGCGGTACTCGTCCCACGCCCGGTCGATGTCCTCCGGGTGGACGTGGTGTCGCCACGCATAGGGGTCGGTGAGCCACTCGTCCTGCTCGATGCCCAGGAGCTCCACGACCTGGGGGCTCACGTAGATCGACTCCGAGTTCTCGTCCACGGGATCGAGGTACACGACCGCCGGGATGTGCTCCACCAGCGCGCGGTACTTCGCCTCCGCCTCGAAGCGCGCCGCTCGGCCGGCCTCCACCTCCGTGCGATCTCGGAGCGTGACGACCAGCAGCGGGGACTCCGCCTCGATACGGCCGATGTGCACCTCGACGGGAAGCTTTCCGCCGTCGCGGCGCGTGCAGGTGGTGTCGAAGGAGGATCCGGCGGAGTGTTGGGCCAGGTCGGCCGCGAGCAGCCCATGCACCGTGCGCCCGAGGAGCTCGCCGCGCCCGAAGCCCGTCAGGCGCTCGCACGCCGAGTTCGCGTACACGATCTCGCCGCCGCTCTCGGCCACGACCAGGGACTCGGGAGTCGCCTCGAGGAGAGAGCCGGGCGTGAGCACGTCGCCGAGGCGCCCGAGGGCAGCCTCGAAGAGCGTGGCGGGCTCTCTGAGCGTGGCCATGCTCAGGTCATCGGCGGTTCGATGCGGCGACCTGAGACGGCGACGTCGGCTCCGAGGGGATCCCGGTCCGGGGCATGACGCCCCACCGCCGCCTCCTCGCCCCGGTCTGGAAGGTGGCGAAGAATCGCTCGATCGCGACCAGCTGGTGGAACCCCAGGAACTCCACGAGCGAGGCGGCGAAGAGGATCAGCCGATCAGAGGTGGAGGGGTATCGCCGCAGGAGCATGGCCTCGACCCCGGCCGCCACCTGCGACAGGACCATCCCGTGGAGGACCGCGAGGCCGAGGAAGAGCCAGAAGACATGCATATCGAGGATGCCGAGGGCGGCCGACACTAGTAGCGACGTGAACCCCACCACCTCGATCACGGGACCGAGGCCTTCGAACAGCCAGAAGAAGGGGACGGCGAACAGGCCGAGCCTCCCGTAGCGCGGGTTGCAGAGCATGTCCCTGTGCCGCCACAGGTTGGTCAGCAGGCCGCGATGCCAACGGCTCCGCTGCCCAAGGAGGCTCGGCAGATCCGACGGCACCTCGGTCCAGCAGATCGGGTCCGGGCTGAACACGATCCGGTACGGCTGGCCCGATCGAGCGAACGTCTTGTGGAGCCGCATGACCAGCTCCATGTCCTCCCCGAGCGTCTCCGTCCAGAACCCGCCGACCTTGAGGACCGCGTCGCGGCGGAAGATGCCGAACGCACCGGAGATGATCAGCAGAGCACCCATCCGGCTCCAACCGGCTCTGCCGAGGAAGAACGCCCGCGCGTACTCGACGATCTGGAGCCGTTCGATCCAGCGCCGGGGCATGTGCAGAGCGGTCGCGCGGCCACCGACGACCGTGGCGCCGTTGAGCGGCCGGACCGTCCCCCCTACGGCGATCACGCTGTCGTCCTTCACGAAGTTGCGGGTGGCGCGGAGGATCGCCTGCGCGTCGAGGAGGCAGTCGGAGTCGACCGGGGCGACGAGCGGATACCGCGCCAGGTTGATACCGGCGTTCACCGCGTCGGCCTTCCCCCCGTTCGCCTTCTCGGCGACGATCAGGCCCGGGTCGCGGAGCGAGCGCATCACCCGGGTCACGGGCTCCGTCGACAGCGTCCGCGCCCAGACGCGGGGCTCCTCGACGAGCGCGAACGCTTCGATCAGCCGATCCATCGTCCCGTCCGTCGACCCGTCGGAGATCACGATGACCTCGAACTTCGGGTAGTGGAGCGTCACGAAGGACCGCACCGCGGCGACGATGCTCCGCTCCTCGTTGAAGGCCGGAACGATGATGGAGACCGGCTTGAAGACATCGCGCTCCATGAGATCGCGGAGCTCCGTGTCCGAGGTCTGCCTCGATTCGAGGATGACGGCACGGAGTCCGATCAGGGCGAAGGCGCCGTACAAGAGGCTCAGGACCGCGAAGTACACGATCGTCACGACGCCCAGAGCGGTGAGCACCGTCTCCAAGATGCTCATGCGACCACCGCCCGCACGAGGTTGGAGATCTGGTCGCGCAACGCCTGTTCGGCCATGTCCCTGGCGAAGCGATCCGCGTGCTCCCGGGCGGCGCGTCCCAGCTGGGCGAGCCCGGCGGGACCGAGACCCACCAGGGCGTCGGCGGCGGCGCGGCGGACCCACCACGATCGATCCCCGAGTCGATCGCTGATCAAGGACAAAGCCTGCGTCTGCGGGAGGAGGCGGGCTGCGGTGGTGGCGTGGATCCGGATGAAGTCGACCTCGTCGGTGAGCGCGGCGATCACGACGCCGTGGGACGCCTCCGGGAGGAACCCGAGCCGGCTCACCGCTCGCAGCGCCGCACCGCGGACCTCGTCGTCCGCGTGGGTGAGGAACGGCACGACCTCTTCGGCGAAGATCAGGAGCTTCAGCCGTCCGATGCCGTCGATCGCGGCCCGGACCGTGGGCGCGCGAGGTCGATCGTGTTGCAGCAGGACGGCGATGAGCGACGTCGCGGATTCCTCGGCCAGGACCACCACCTCCTCGACGATCCCGTAAGGCAACTCCTTGGTCTCCATCGCTCGCGCGAGGGCGGCCGCTCCGCGATCCCGGTCGAAGAGATCGTCCACCCGAGCCAGCGTCCGTGCGGCGGCGCGTGCGGACGCGACGCTGATCAGTTGATTCGAGTCGTACACGCCGTTCACGAGCGTCGTCAGCGCCGATGGGATACGGGCGTTCGAGAGCGCGACGATCGCGTCCAGCCGGCCGCTCACGGAGCCGTGCTCGGCGCTCCGCTCGAGTTCCACGACCGCCCCGTGACGCTCGAGCAGCTCGGCGACGCGCGCCGATTCGGAACCCCGCAGCGTCTCCCGAAGCGCGAGGAGGGCTTCGACGGACTCGCTCGAGAGGCTGCCCGCCGGCTCCGCGGTGGCTCCGCTCAATACGCCGAGCCATCGGGCGACCCACTGCTGGCGTCGTTGCGCACGGACGAGCTCGTGGCGGGCGCTCACGTGCTGGTACGCGAGGACGTAGGTGGTGACCAACAACAGAGCCGCCGCGGTCGATCCGACCGCACCGAGGAGGACGCTCCCCAGGCGGGCACCCGCGGAGGAGCCGAAGATCCCCGCCGCCAACCTCCACGTCAGGTATCCGAGCGGGATCGCCTCGAGGGAGATCGCGACGGAGAAGATCATGGCGAAGGTGACGTCACCGTACCGCCGCCACACGGGCTACCTCCCAGGATCGTGGCCTGTGCGTTGACCCAGGCAGCGGCTGACGCGGGCGAGCAGCTCCGGCGGGCTGAACGGCTTGGTCACGAAGTCGTCGGCCCCCAGCTCCAGTCCTCGCACGACGACCTCTTCCTGACGCAGGCCGGAGAGGACGAGCACAGGGACGCCGGTGCCGAGGTCTTTCCGGATGTCGCGGAGCAGATCCAGCCCGTTGCCGTCGGGCAGGTTCAGGTCCAGCAGCACGAGGTCGTAGTGGCCATCGGCGAGGAGTTGCCTCGCATCCGAGATGCCGGCGACGAGGTCGACGTCGTAGCCGGCCGACTTCAGGGTGTGCTCGAGCACGGTCCGCACGGTCCAGTCGTCCTCGATCGCCAGGATCCCCGTCATCGCTCCTCCAGGCAGGTTGCAGTCGACCCGCAGGCCGCTGCTTGTGACATCGGTCGGAGAGGGAGGGCGCTGAAGGAGAGGGCTAGCTTCGGGGCGAGCGTTCCTCGAGACCCCACGGCGATCCGTGCTCGTGCAGCAGGTCGAGGAACGGACCCGGGGGGAACGCCTCCGGGCCGAGCACACCGCTGCCCGTCCACACGCCGCTCGCCAGAAGCTCCAGCGCGATCGCCGGGTTCAGCGCCGTCTGCCAGACCACTGCCTGCGCGCCGTCACGGCTCCAGGTCTCCTCGTTGTCCACCACGTGGTACAGGTAGACCTCTCGAGGCGAGCCGTCGGCCCCGGTGCCGGTGACCCACGTGCCCGCGCACGTCTTCCCGGTCATCCGGTCGCCGAGGGACATCGGGTCGGGCAGCGCAGCCGCCACGACGTCACGAGGCGACACGTGCAGCCCGTTGACGCTGACCGGCTCGGTCCGGTCGAGGCCGAGCTTCCGCAGCGTCTGCAGCACCTCGATGAACTCATCGCCGAGCCCGTACTTGAACGTCACGCGCCGGCAATCGATCCAACGCGGCACGAGGAGCACTTCCTCGTGCTCCACGTTCACGCACTCGACGGGACCGATCCCCTCCGGGAACGTGAACAGCTCGGGCTCGCTGAACGGCTCGGTCGTGAACCACCCGCGATCCCTCTCCCACACCACCGGCGGGTTGAGGCATTCCTCGATCGTGGTCCAGATCGAGAAGCTGGGAGCGAAGTCGTACCCCTCGACGACGAGGTTCGCCCCGTCACGGACTCCGACTTCCTCGACCGTGTCGAACAGCTCGTCGGCGGCGTGGCGGGCGAACACGTCCGAGAGCCCCGGCTCCACCCCGATGCCCAGGAGCGCGAGGAGCCCGCGCTCTTCCCAGGCTTCAGCCCGAGCGAACTGCTCGTCTCCGAGCTTCGTCCCGGTGTCCTGGTGGGGGCGCTCGGGATGGGGCTCCGACAGTGACATCGCCATGTCCAGGTATGTCGCGCCCGCCGCGAGGGCCCCCTCGAACACCGGCATCACGAAGCGGGGATCGACGGCGTTCAGGATCGCGTCACACCGGTTGGCGGTGGCGAGCTCGGCGACGGCCTCAGCGTCGCTCGCATCCACGCGCGCGGCGGAGAAGCGGCCGTCGCCGTAACGGTCGACGACGCTCTGCGCGCGCGCCTCATCGTGGTCGGCGAAGACGACGTGGTCGGCGAAATCGCGCCGGGCGACGATCGGCGCGAACGCCGACCCCACGCCGCCGGACCCGACGACCAGGATCCTCATGGGCGCGGAGTGTAGCCGTCGACCGCACGGATGCTCAGCGGGACAGAACGGCGGTGGCTAGGCGGGAGATCTCACGTCGGGATCGCGCTCGTCGTCCAGCACGAAGATCAGCGTCTCGGCACCGGCGTCCTCGTAGCGATCGCAGGCCTCGCGCGCGCCGTCGATGCCGACCTCGCGGAGCCACGCTGAACTTGCCGCGCGACCTGACGTTCGTCTGAGAGCTCGGTCACGTGTGCGGCCAGCTCCGCGAACCTATCGGCGTCCACGGACGAGGCGTTCCAGGCATCCCGCGGGCTTCACCCCGGCCCGCATCAGGGCCACTGTCCCCAGAGGGTTGGTCCGAGCACGAAAGGGAGCCGGCCCGAGCGGGCCGGCTTCCTCGTGTGCGGATCGCCGTCGGCTATGGCCGCCGGATCTCGATGTTCCTGAACGTGTCGTTACCGAGCCCTCCGGCTCCGAAGTCCCGACCGGGGCCGCCGTGCAAGAGATCT
>DATFGG010000125.1:0-4055 GCA_035249665.1 Actinomycetota bacterium
GAGGTACCTCCTCAGGCGTTCGTCGACGGCCGCATCCTCGGGCACGAAGGGGTCCAACCCGAGCGTGTCGACGCCCTCGGACTCCACCTCGCCCGGCTGGGCGCCCGATCGACGCTGGTGGCGCTGATGTTCCGCGCCGACGAGGGCATCCGTAAGCTCGTACAGGCGACCACGGACGCGACGCCGCTCCGTCGGTTCGGCTCGGGTGACCTCGAACAGACCGTCTGGCGCGTCGACGACCCCGAGGCCGCCGAAAGGATGAGGGAGCACTTCGATCACCTGCCGCTCTACATCACCGACGGCCATCACCGGGCGATGGCCTCTGTCGAGCTCTGGGAGTCCGCCGGGCGGCCCGAAGGAGCGGGAGTCCCGGCCGTGCTGTTCCCCGACGAGGAGTTGCGGATGCTGGGCTTCCATCGTCGTGTCGTCGGCCCCCTCCCGATGAGCGTCGACGAGCTCCTCTCCCGGCTCCGCGAGCGCGTGACGGTGGAGGAGGTGAGGGTCCAGCCGGCCGAGCGAGGCGTCTTCGGGCTCTACCTGGACGGGCGCTGGTATCGACTCGTCCCGGCGCAGCGGGAGACGGGAGCGGGCGTGGAGTCGCTCGACGTCTCACGGCTCCACCAACTGGTCCTAGACCCCATCTTCGGCTTCGGAGAGGCGGGCGATCCCGGTCTCGAGTTCGTGTCGGATGCCGTGCCGGTCGACGAGTTGACGGCGCGCGTGGACGGGGACGGAGGAGCCGCGTTCACGCTGATGCCGCCGACGTTCGATCAGTTCGTCGAGGTTGCGGACCGGCACGAGCAGATGCCGGCGAAGGCCACGTACTTCGACCCGAAGCCGCAGTCGGGCCTGTTCCTCCGCCTGGGGGACCAAGAGCCTTCCTGAGCGCTGGACCAGGGGTTCGGATCCCCTGACCGATGGCACGACTCTGACTCACGCCCTGAGGGTTGCGGTGGGATCCGCCCGGAACCTCATCTGCGAAGGACCGATTGCGCGGTGTCGTGCCTCCGGTATGTTCGCGCTCGGCGGAGACCGAGAGAGACAGGTCATCAGGATGGACAGCGATCGGACCACGTTCAGTGACTTCTCCGTGGAGCTTCCTCCGCCTCCAGGACGCGGCCAACGTGGCACAGGATCCAGCAACAGGAGGTTCCGCGGGGCCCTGGTGATGAGCATCGTCTTCCTTGGATCAGTGGCGCTCGCGTACCCGACGCTGCGACCGTACCCGCCGGCGACCGCATGGCTCCTCTTGGTTCTCGCGACGTTCCCGATCGCGGCGATCGGCTCCCTCGCCGGCTGGAAGAGCCCGGCAGCGCTTCGGCCGGCCGGCCTCGCGGCCCTTGCGCTGCTCGCCGCGCTCGTTCCGTGGGCGATGGTTCGTTGGGTTCCGGGTGTGGCCCAGCCCGCCGAGTACCCGATCCCGGGCGCGCCGGCGATCGTCGTTTCGGCCGCCCCCTACGGGAACTGGGACCTGTACCTCCTCCCCGACGGTGATGCCTCGAACCGCGTGGCTCTGACGAACACACCCCGGGATCAGGAGCGCTTCCCTCAGCTCTCTCCGCTCGGCTCTCGACTCGTGTACGGGCTGCTCCAACGCGACGGGACGTACGACCTGTACCTCATGGAGCTCGACGGGCCCCACCCGGTCTCGAACGACCTCCTGCTCGGAGGCCCGGGGAACATCACCGACACCTCATGGTCACCAGACGGCACGCGGCTCCTCGTGCGCTCTGACGTCGCAGGGGAAGGCTCGCGGATCCACCTGCTGGAGCTCGCGACCGGCTCGCTTCAGCCGTTCCTTGACAACGCGAGCAATCCCGAGTGGTCGCCGAACGGATCACGGGTCGTCTACGTCAGCTACCGGCGGGAGGCTCCGGGGAACGCGGACATCTTCGTGGCGGACGCCGACGGTTCGGAGCCTCGAACGATCGTCGACACCGGGGGCGACGACTACTTCCCCACCTGGTCGCCCGACGGCAGCATGATCGCCTTCACGAGCAGGGTGCATGGGGGCGACCGGGATGTGTTCGTCGTCGACGTATCCGGCGGACATCCACGGAACCTCACCGCAGACTCACCCACCTCGGAAGAGACCTATCGCTGGACACCCAGCGGCCGGATCCTCTTCCTCTCGGACAGGTCTCGGACGGGCGGCACGTTCCTGTACTTCATGGATCCGGACGGCTCGGACGTGCGCCTTGCCCAGATCCTCTGAACGAGCCGCTCAGCGGGTGAGGGCCGCTCGCGCCTCGATCTGCCGGATGAACGGTGTCTTGCCGTCGATGTACGCGTAGATGTCGCGAGGGTGCCGCTCGGCGAGATCCCGCTTCAAGCGCTCGTACGCAGCTGCGTCGTCCGGGTGATCGCGGAGCCAGTCGCGGAACGCGATGTGTCGACGCTCCCACTCGCTGCCGGCGAGGCAGACGTGGATCTGGAATGACCGCCGCCCGTTGTCGTCGCGGCTGAAGTACTCGTGCTGGTCGCTCCAGGGGTCGACCACCCAGCGATATCCCAGCGCTCGGAGCGGCTCGACGTAGTCGGCGCGTGGGATCATCGAGCGCACCGACGCTTGGATGTCGACGATCGGCTTCGCGGCGAGGCCGGGCACCGAGGTGGATCCGATGTGCTCGATCCGAACGAGCTGCTCCCCAAGCGCTTCTCGGACGCGCGCGGTCTCGGCCTCATAGAGGGAGGGCCAGCCGGGGTCGTATGGATCGATCGAATAGGACCGGCTCCGGCCCTCGCCCTCGCCGGGTCGCGCTCGAGATCCCCGGAGTCGCGCGAGGAGTGCCAGCGCGTCGAACAGACATTGCTGGGCGGCGTCCTGCTCGGCCGTCTCTTCCGGGTGCCATTGCACGCCGAGCATCCAGGTCGCGCGCGTGTCCTCAGGGTCGGGAACGATCCGCTCGATCGCCTCGATCAGGCCGTCCTCGGTCCGGCCCGTCACGGCCAAGCCGTCCCCCAGGCGATCGATCCCCTGATGGTGATGGGAGAGGCAGGCGAGCGACGCCGACTTCGTGACGGCGGCGAGTCGGCTTCCCGGTTCGGGGCTCACTTCGTGGATCGTCTGGCTTTCGTCGAGCGGCACACCGTGCACCTGCAGGCCCGGGACGTCGGGGAGGTGTCCATGCAGGGTGCCTCCGAACGCGACGTTCATGATCTGGATGCCGCGGCAGATACAGAGGGTCGGCATGGCGATCCGATCGGCGGCATGAAGCAGGGCGATCTCGGCTTCGTCGCGGTCCGGCTCGACGCCGTAGACGTGCTCGTTCGCGGTTCCGCCGTATCGCGCTGGGTCGATGTCGCCGCCGCCGACGAGCAGGAGGCCGTCGAACGGCTCGAGGAGCTCCTCCGGATCCCCCTCCTCACCCGGCGCGAGGATCGCCGTCCGTGCGCCCGCGCGGCGGAGCGCGTCGAGGTACAGGGCCGGGACGCCGTACCCGCCCTCCGGCCACCGGGCGACGCGGTCGCCGCCCAGGTGGTAGGCCACCACCGCGATGAGAGGTCGATAGCGGTGTTCGGCCACGGCGTCGAGTGTATCGACGCCCCTCCGCGGCCCTATGCGCCCGCGGCCAGGTTCGTGAAGCGCTGGAACACCTCACGGCCGCGACTCTCGTGCTCGGCCATGGATCGCTCCGCCTCCTGACGGACCTGCTCCGGGCTCTTCCCCCACTCCGATCGGAGATCGCCGAACTTCGTGAATTCCTGGAGCCAGAACTCGAGCTCGGATCGGTTCACCTCGCAATGGAACTGCGTGCCCCACGCGAGATCGCCGACACGGAACGCCTGATTGGGAACCCGGTCGCCCGTAGCGAGCAACGTAGCTCCCGCGGGGAGATCGAACGCATCCCCATGCCATTGGAACGCGAGGTCGCCGTCCGCGAGGTGCGAGAAGAGGAGATCGTGGGCGGCGTCCGCGGTTGGATGGATCGGTTCGAAGCCGATCTCACGGATGGGCCCCTCGCCGACCTTGGCGTCCAGGGCCCACGCGAGGAGCTGCCCACCGAAGCAGACGCCGAGGAACGGGATCCGGCGTTCGACGGCCTCACGGATCA
>DATFGG010000126.1:0-12444 GCA_035249665.1 Actinomycetota bacterium
GGATGGACCGCCGGCCGCGTCGTGGGGAGTCCCTTCCCGTCCGGTCTCCTCGGAGGCCACGCGCGGGGGGACCGCCCGGCCGATGACCGCCGCCAGTGGCGAGACGTAACGCTCGCTCATCCACCGGAAGAGCGAGAGCCGCCGATCGTCGAAGGACCGCACGGGGGAGACGACCTTCTTGACGGGGAGCATCCGCGCGGGGAGGTCGTCTGTCGGTCCCAGGACCCAGCCACGGCTCGCACGACCATGGAACGGCACCTCGACGAGCGAGCCGACCCCTGCCGCCAGCTCGACCGGAAGCTCGTAAGTGAACGGCCGGTCGAGCGAGAGCAGCGGTCGATCGACGCAGACGCCGACCGGGCCGGAGAGCCGCTCAGCCGACGAGACCGCGGAGATCATCGGCGCGTTCCGTTCCCTCCCAAGGGAACTCCTTGCGCCCGAAGTGGCCGTAGGCGGCGGTCTCCTCGTAGATCGGGCGGGACAGATCGAGGTCCCGGATGATCGCCGCCGGCCGGAAGTCGAAGACCTGCCGGACCGCGTCGAGGATGGTCTCGGGATCCGCGTGCTCGGTCCCGAAGGTCTCGAGGCTCATCGACGTGGGATGCGCCGTGCCGATCGCGTACGCGACCTGCAGCTGCGCGCGGTCCGCCAGCCCGGACGCGACGATGTTCTTGGTCGCGTAGCGAGCCATGTACGCGGCGGACCGATCCACCTTGGTGGGGTCCTTGCCGCTGAACGCTCCCCCGCCGTGCGGCGCCATCCCGCCGTAGCTGTCCACGATGATCTTGCGACCGGTGAGACCGGTATCGGCCTTCGGCCCGCCGATCTCGAACCGTCCGGTGGGGTTCACCATGGGGGGTTTCATCCGACTCGCGTCGATGTCGGGGAACTCCCGGAGCACGGGGTCGATCACCTCCGCGATGATGTCCGGCCGCAGCAACGTCTCCACGTCCACCTCCTCGCGGTGCTGCGCGGAGATCAGGACGGAGTCGACGCCGACCGGGACGCCCTCGCGGTACTCGATCGAGACCTGGCTCTTGCCGTCCGGCCGGAGATACGGAACGACGCCCGCCTTGCGGACGTCGGCGAGGCGCCTGGACAGCCGATGGGCCATCGCGATCGGCAACGGCATCAGGTCCTCCGTCTCGCGGCAGGCGTAGCCGAACATCATGCCCTGATCACCGGCGCCGAGCTGGTCCAGCTCGTCGCCCGAGTGACCCTGCCGGTGCTCGAAGGAATCCTCGACGCCGCGCGCGATGTCGGGCGACTGTTCCTGGATCGCGGTCATCACGCCGCAGGTCTCACCGTCGAGCCCGAACTTGGCGTTCGTGTAGCCGACGTCCGTCACCGTCGCGCGCACCACGGAGGGGATGTCCACCCATCCGTCCGTGGTGATCTCGCCGGAGACGATCACGAGCCCGGTGGTGACGAGCGTCTCGCAGGCGACCCGCGACGCCGGGTCCCCTCGCAGCATCGCATCGAGGATGGCGTCGGAGATCCGATCCGCCAGCTTGTCGGGGTGACCCTCGGTGACAGACTCGGACGAGAAGAGGTAGGAGCCGCGCATCCGCGCGCGAGTCTAGCGGTCGAGACCGACGCCCGGCGGGGCCGGGAGGAGCGCGACGACCCGATCGAGCACGGCCGTCGCGAGCTCAGGCTTCGTCCACGTGCGGAGCGGTTCGGGGTCCACCGCGGAGCCCAGCAGCATCGCCTCGCTGGCATCGGCGCCGAAGCCGGTGCCCTCGCGCCCGACCCGGTTCACGACCACGAGGTCGAGATGCTTCGACACCAGCTTGCCGCGGCCGGCTCGCTCGAGGTCGTCGGTCTCCGCCGCGAACCCCACGAGGACCTGGTCCTTCCGTCCTTTTGGCCGTCCTCTTGGCCGCCGTTCCCCCAGCTCGGCGAGGATGTCCGGCGTCGGCTCGAGCATCATCTCGGGGACGCCCGCATCCTTCTTGAGCTTCTGCTCGGAGACCGACTTGGGGCGGAAGTCGGCAACCGCCGCCGCCATCACGACAGCGTCCGCGTCGTCGAACCGGGCGAGCACCGCATCACGCATCTCCTCCGCGGTCTGCACGGGCACCACCTCGGCACCCGGCGGCACGATCGCCCCTGGGCCGAGCACGACGGTGACGACCCCTCCCCGGGCGACGGCCTCGGCCGCGAGTGCGGCTCCCATCTTCCCCGTGGAGCGGTTGCCGACGTAGCGGACGGGGTCGATCGGCTCGTGGGTGGGCCCCGAGGTGATCAGGATCCGCCGGCCCGCGAGATCGCGGCGCGCGAGCGTCCCTCGAACGGCGGCCACCACGTCGTCCGGGTCCGCGAGCCTGCCGATGCCATCGTCGCCGTGCGCGAGCGGTCCGGTCACGGGCCCCACGACCACGGCACCGCGAGATCGCAGCAGCTCGATGTTCGCGCGGGTCGCTGCGTGCTCCCACATCCCCGGATGCATCGCGGGCGCGACCACGACGGGGCACGTGACCTCGAGCATCGTCGACGACAGGAGGTCGTCCGCGAGGCCGTGCGCGAGCTTGGCGATCGTGTTCGCGGTGGCCGGGACCACGACGGCGACGTCAGCCTCCCGCGCGAGCCTGACGTGCAGGACCTCGCCGGGTCGCTCCCACAGCGAGACGTACGCAGGCTCTCCCGTCAGGGCGGAGAACGTGTCCGGACCGACGAACCGCGTGGCGGCCTCGGTCAGCACGGTGGCGACCTCGGCTCCGGCTCCGCGGAGCAGGCGGGCGACCAGCGCCGCCTTGTACGCCGCGATGCCGCCGGACACGCCGAGCAGCACCCGGCGGCCGGCGAGAGGGTCGCTACTCGGCCTCGGGCTCCTCGGGTCGCTCGTAGTCGATCTTCCCATCGGCGATCTCCTGGAGGGCGATCGAGAGCGGCTTGTTCGAGAAGCCGGTCTCCACGAGCGGCGGCACGAACTCACCCCGGCCCTCGCCGAGCTGGTTGTAGTACGAGTTGATCTCTCGCGCTCGCTTGGCTGCCACGATGACCAGGGAGTACTTCGAATCCACGGCGGCGAGCAGGTCGTCGATCTTCGGCTCGATCACAGGAAGGCCTTCTTTCTCGCGCTTCGGCGGGAGTTCCCGCGGCGTCCTCAGGAGGAGCGGGACGCCTCGATGATAGCAGCGACCTGCGACGATGCTCCTTCCAGGTCGTCGTTCACGATCGCGTGATCGAACCAGTCACGCTGCTCCAACTCCCATGCCGCGGTCTCGAGGCGGAGCCGGATCCGGTCCTCGGACTCGGTACCACGGCCTCGCAAGCGCCGCTCGAGCTCGTCCATCGACGGAGGCTCGACGAAGATCAACACGGAGCCGGGGACCCGGTCACGGATCTGGGACGCGCCGACGACGTCGATCTCGAGGACCACGTCCCGACCGGCGGCGAGGCGGTCCTCGACGAACCCTCGAGGCGTCCCCGACCGGTGTCCGACGATCTCGGCCCACTCGAGGAGCTCCCCCGCGCGGATCATCCGATCGAAGGCGTCGTCGTCGACGAAGAAGTAGTCCACCCCGTCGACCTCTGCGGGCCGCGGCGCTCGGGTCGTCACCGAGACGGACAGCGAGAGGCCCTCGGGGTCACGCGAGACGAGCTCCCGAACGATGGTGCCCTTGCCCACGCCCGACGGACCGGCGAGGACGAAGAGCTTCCCGGTGCGGATGGCCCGTTACTTCTTGAACCGGTCGAGGAGCTGGGCACGCTGCTTCGCACCGAGTCCCCGAACGCGACGGCTCGCCGAGATGTCGAGCTCTTCCATCAGCTTCTGGGCGCGCACCTTGCCGACGCCGGGCAACGATTCGAGGACCGCCGAGACCTTCATCTTCCCCACGGTGTCCTCCGTCGACCGGATCAGCACATCTCCCAGCGTCCGCTTCCCGGACTTGAGCTCTCCCTTGAGCTCCGCGCGCTTCTTCCGCGCCTCCGCAGCCTTCGCGAGGGCCTGCGCGCGTTGTTCCGGGGTGAGGGTCGGGAGTGCCATGCCCATGCTCCTTCTGTTCGGCGGCCGACGACGTGGCCGTCGTCGTTGGCCGTGATCGTCGGCCTCGATGGAAGGCCAGGCCACGATCGACGGCCGGGTCGGACGGTGCGAGGGCGCGAGTATATGCACGGCTCGTGTCGGCGTGGCAAGCGAAGCTTCGCGTGTGGCCTGCGGTTTCCCCGGCGCCGCAACGGTCAGCGGAGGTCGCGCATGATCCCTCTGACGACGCCCGCAGGGTCGGGAGCTTCGGTCACCGGGCGACCGATCACCAGGAAGTCGGCGCCCCGCTCGATCGCTTCGGCGGGCGTGAGGACCCGCACCTGGTCGTGCCCGTTGGATCCCGCCGGTCGGATCCCCGGCACGACGAGGCAGAACTCCTCGCCGCACGTCGCGCGGACGTCCTCCACGTCCTCCCCGGAGACCACCACCCCGTCCAGACCGGCCGCCTTCGCCTCGAACGCGAGCGACGCCGGACTCGCGAGCCCCTCCCCCGCGTGGCTCGACAGGACCGTGACCGCGACCACCAACGGGGGTTCGACGCCCGCGTCGGCCGCGCCTCGGCGTGCCCCGGCTGCGCCGGCGCGCATCATCGCCTCGCCTCCGAGCGCATGGACGTTCAGCATCGCGACCCCGAGCCGAGCGACGTTGGCGGCCGCGCGCTCCACGGTGTTGGGGATGTCGTGCAGCTTGCAGTCGGCGAAGACCGGTCCGTGCCCGGCGACCCGCCGGATCGCCTCCGGTCCGGCCGACCATGCGAGCTCGAGCCCCACCTTGAGCATGCCCACGTGGGGGCCGAGGATCTCCGCCAGCCGGTCCGCATCCTCGAGGGTCGAGACGTCGAGCGCCGCGACGATCGGATCGGTGGGCCGCGGGATCATGGCTCCTCGAGCTCCCGGAACCCGACGGGGACCCGCAGCCGCGCGCGGAGATCGTCAGGTGTCCCGAGGCCCTTCTCCTTCAGGTACCCCGCGATGCCCCGAGCGATCTCGACGGGGGCGGCCGGGTCGACCAGGACGGCGGTGCCGACCTGCACGGCGGAAGCGCCGGCGATGAGCATCTCCACGGCGTCCTCGGCCGACCGCACGCCGCCCACGGCGATGATGGGCGCCTCCGGCACGACGCGAGCGGCCTCGAACACGGCCCGGAGGGTGATCGGCTTGAGCGCGGGACCCGACATCCAGCCCGTGACCGGTCCCAGGGCGGGCCGCAACGTTCCCGCCACCACGCCGATCGCGGGAGGTGGCCCGCCGATCGTGAGCCCGTGGGCGCCCGCGCGGATGCACGCTCGCGCGAGCTCCGGCAGCTCCGTCGCCGTCATCGGCAGCTTCGCGAAGACCGGCACGAGGGACATCCGCGCGACCGCGCCCACGATCTCCCCCGTCCGGTCGATGTGCTCACCGAGCACGTCCCGGCGGAGCTCCTCATCCGGCCCCGAGAGGTGGAGCTCGACGGCCACGACCTCCTGTCGCGTCTGCAACGCTCCGATCGATCGCACGTACTCCTCGAGCGAGCCCCCGGCGATCGAGACGATCACCGGCGCGCCGCCCCGTGCGAGCCTCGGGAGCTCGGCCTCGATGAACGCGTGCACGCCGGGGTTCTGCAGCCCGGTCGACCAGACGGTCCCCGACGGCGTTTCCGCGATCCGCGGCGGAGGCGAGCCCTTCCTGGCGTCCAGCGTGATGGTCCGGCTCACGAGACCGCCCACCTTCCGGAGGTCGACGAGCCCGCTCAACTCCCTGCCGGTGCCCGCGCATCCGGACGCGATCAGGACGGGCGTCGGCAGGACCAACCCCGCCCCCAGGTCGACCGTGAGCGTCCGTTTCATCGCTTCGACCTCATCCGGTCCGTCGTCATCCGGGCCAGGAACGGGTGACGGGCAACCCCTCGGGCGGCGTCGGCAGCATCGTCGGCCGATCCCCGAGCCATCGATCCCACAACACCCGGGCGGGGTTGAAGACGGGGCCATCCACGCACGATCGGAGGTTGTCGTAGCCGCTGCCGTCCTTGCGCGCGATCGGCACCACGCATGTCTGACACAGGCCCGTGCCACACCCCATCCGCTCCTCGAGCGCCATCTGCGCGGGCAGTCCCCGCTCGCGGCAGAAGGCGGCGACGTGCTCCAACGTGCGAGCGGAGCCCGCCGCGTACACGACCTGGGCTCCGCTGCGATCGGCCGCCTCGGGCAGCGCATCCATCACCGCGCCTCGGTCGCCGAGGGTCCCGTCCGCCGTGACGATCGCGACCGTCTGCGACAGTCGCTTCGCCTCGATCGGCTTGAGGACCTGCTCCATCGTTTCCGCCCCCACCACCATGTCGACGCGCCTGCCGGCGGCGACGAGCTCCTGGGCGAGGAAGTACAGCGTGGCCGCCCCGTGCCGCTCCGCCACCAGGAGGCAGTTCGTCAGCCGTCGCGGGTGGGCGAATCCCTTCCCGAGCGGGCCGATCAGGTCCAGGAAGGAGTGGGCACGAGCCGAGGCGAGCCAGGCGGTTCCGGGACCCGTCGGATCGATCACGAACTCGAGCGTCCCGGCCCACCCGCCCCGACGGGAGGCGTCGTGGATCGCGAGATGCCGCCGCAACAGGAACTCGCGCCCCACCGGCATACGGACGGACACGAACTGTCCGGGTCTCGCCTTCTCCGCGATCTCCGGCGCGACGATCGTGAGCTGGTGGTACGCGCCCATCTTCCGCGTGGAGAGCACCTCCGCGCGGACGCGCTTCACGCGACCCCCTCGCCGGGAGCGCGGACGCGGCCCAGGTCGAACCCGAGGCGCTCCTGGATCGGCCGCGCTCGGGCGCCCGCGTGATGCTCCTGGATCGAGACGGGCTCGGTGGCTCCGTCGAGGAGGGCCTCGATCCCCCGCACCGCCGCGAAGGCTCCCTGCATCGTCGTGAGGCACGGCACACCGGCCGCGGCCGCCGCCGTCCGGATGTGGTAGCCGTCCGTCCGGGGCCCGCGGCCGAATGGGGTGTTGATCACGAGGTCGATCCGCCCGGCGCGGATCAGCTCCGCCACGTTCGGCGCTCCGCTCTCTCGTCCGCTCTTCGGCCCGCTCACTACCCCGGTCTCTGGTCCGGTCTCTGCTCCGGCCCCTGCCCCGGTCTCCGGGGCTTCGCTCACCTTCGCGACGGCTTCGACGGCGATGCCCGCCCGCCGGAGGACACCCGCGGTCCCGGTCGTGGCGAGCAGCGCGAACCCGAGGTCGGCGAGGCGTTTCGCCGGGAACACGATCGCACGCTTGTCGCGGTTCGCGACGCTCACGAAGACGGTTCCCGACGTCGGGAGCGCGTGCCCCGCGGCCACCATCGCCTTGGCCAGCGCGGCGCCGGGATCGGCGTCGATCCCCATCACCTCTCCGGTCGAGCGCATCTCGGGGCCAAGGACCGTGTCGACGCCGGGGAACCGGCCGAACGGCAACACCGCGGCCTTCACGGCCGTGAACGGCAACCGTCGGTAATGCCCCGGATCCGCCGGCAGTATGTCGTCGGCCGCCAACTCCGCGAGGGTCCGACCGGCGAGGACCAGCGTCGCGACCTTCGCGAGCGACACCCCGATCACCTTCGACACGAACGGCACCGTACGCGACGCGCGTGGATTCGCCTCGAGGACCCAGATCTTCTCGTCCTTCACCGCGAGTTGCAGGTTCAGGAGCCCGACGACCCCGATCCGGCGTGCGAGACGCCGGGTGATGTCCTCGATCCGATCGAGCTCCTCGTCGGAGAGCGTGGCCGGCGGGATCTGGCACGAGGAGTCGCCCGAATGCACGCCCGCCTCCTCGATGTGCTCCATCACGGCGCCGATGAAGACGTCCACCCCGTCGCAGACGGCGTCGACGTCGACCTCGATCGCGCCCTCGAGGAACCTATCGACCAGCACCGGATGCTCACGGCTGGCCTCTGCCGCCGTCCGGACGAACGTCTCGAGCTCGTCGTCGTCGTAGACGATCTCCATCGCGCGACCCCCGAGGACATACGAGGGACGTACGACCACGGGATAGCCGATCCGACGGGCCACGATGCGGGCCTCCTCGATCGTCCGTGCCTCGCCGTGCGGCGGCGCCGGGATGTCCATCTCGTGGAGGAGCTCGGCGAACCGCCCCCGATCCTCGGCGAGATCGATCGCGTCAGGCGAGGTCCCGAGGATCGGGAAGCCCGCGTCCTGGAGGATCCTGGCGAGCTCCAGCGGTGTCTGGCCCCCGAGCTGCGCGATCACCCCCGCCGGTCGCTCGGCTCGGCAGACGGCCAATACGTCTTCGGCCGAGAGCGGTTCGAAGTACAGCCGGCTCGACGTGTCGTAGTCCGTGGACACGGTCTCCGGATTGGAGTTGACCATCACCGACTCGAAGCCCGCCTCCTCCAGAGCGAACGCGGCGTGCACGCAGGCGTAGTCGAACTCGATGCCCTGGCCGATCCGGTTCGGTCCCGCACCGAGGATCACGACCCGAGGGCGAGAGGCGGGCTCCACCTCCGATTCCTCGTCGTACGTCGAGTAGAGGTAGGGCGTCCGAGCCGGGAACTCGCCGCCGCACGTGTCCACGGACTTGAAGACCGGGACCACGCCGACCTGCTCGCGCCGGTCGCGGATGTCTCGCTCGGTCGATCCCGTCTCCCGGGCGATCCGCGCGTCGGAGAGGCCCACCCGCTTCGCGTCGACGAGGGTCTCGCGCCCCAGCGTCCGGCCCGTGGCTCCGGCGAGTCCCTGGGCACGCTCGTGCACCTGGGCGAACTGATCGACGAACCAGGGATCGATCGCCGAGGCCGCCGCGACCTCGTCCACGTTGTGACCGGCGGCGAACGCCTGATCGATCAGATGGAAGCGCCACTCGGTACCGTCGCGGAGGGCATCGAGCACATCGTCACGCGCTGACGCGTACGTCGCCCCGAGGTCGGCGCCCGACTTCTCGAGCCCGCGCCACGCCTTCCCCCACGCCTCCTTGAAGGTTCCTCCGATCGCCATCACCTCGCCCACGGACTTCATCGTCGACGTGAGGCGCGCATCGGCCTCCGGGAACTTCTCGAAGGCGAACCGCGGGATCTTCACGACGACGTAGTCAAGCGTCGGCTCGAAGGACGCGGGTGTGGCGCCCGTGATGTCGTTGCGGATCTCGTCCAGGCGATAGCCGACGGCGAGCAGCGCCGCGATCTTCGCGATCGGGAAGCCGGTGGCCTTCGATGCGAGCGCCGACGACCGGCTCACGCGTGGATTCATCTCGATCAGCACCCGTCGCCCGGTCTCCGGATCGACCGCGAACTGCACGTTCGACCCGCCCGTCTCGACGCCGATCGCGCGCAGGCACGCGATCGCGTCATCGCGCATCGCCTGGTACTCGCGGTCCGTGAGGGTCTGCTGCGGCGCGACCGTGACCGAGTCGCCCGTGTGCACGCCCATCGGATCGACGTTCTCGATCGAGCAGACGATCACCGCGTTGTCGGCGTGATCGCGCATCACCTCGAGCTCGAACTCCTTCCATCCGGCGATCGACTCCTCCACGAGGACCTCGGAGACCGGACTGGCTTCGAGCGAGCGGCGCGCGAGGGCCACGAGCTCCCCGTGCGAGGACGCGAACCCGCTCCCTCCGCCGCCGAGCGTGAACGAGGGGCGCACGATCACGGGGAAACCGAGCTGGTCGCCGAGCTGCATCGCTTCCTCCAGGCTGTGCGCGATCCCGGCCCGTGGGACGTCGAGCCCCGCCTTCGTCATCGCCTCCTTGAATCCGCTGCGGTCCTCGGCGCGGTGGATCGTCTCGAGGCTGGCGCCGATCAGCTCGACGTCCAGGCGGTCGAGGTCGCCCGACTCGGCGAGGGCCACGCTCACGTTCAGGCCGGTCTGACCGCCGATCGTCGGGAGCAGGGCATCGGGCCGCTCCCGCTCGATCACGGCGAGCACCGACTCGGGCGTGAGCGGCTCGAGGTAGGTCCGGTCGGAGAACTCCGGGTCCGTCATGATCGTCGCGGGGTTCGAGTTGACGAGGGTGACCCGGTACCCCTCTCGCCGGAGCACCCGGCATGCCTGCGTCCCCGAATAGTCGAACTCACACGCCTGCCCGATCACGATCGGACCCGAACCGATCACGAGGATCGAGGACAGGTCGGTCCGTCTCGCCATCACCGCCTTTCCCTTCGGGGGCTACCGCTCGCACGCTCGCTGCTCGGGCCCCCAGAACCGATGCTTCGCTCGATCAGTTCGCGGAACTCCAGGAAATGTCCCGCGGCGTCGTGCGGCCCGGGCGCGGCCTCCGGGTGGTACTGGACCGAGAACGCGGGGACGTCGAGGCAGTGCAAACCCTCGATCGTGTCGTCGTTGAGGTTCAGGTGGCTCACCTCCACCCGGCCGAACGCGGTCCGGGCGGTCCCGTCCGGATCTCGCCTCCAGCCGGCCGGATCGACCGCGAAGCCGTGATTGTGGCTCGTGATACGGACCTCGCCAGTTCGCGTGTCGCGCACGGGCTGGTTCGCTCCCCGGTGCCCGAAGGGCATCTTGAACGTGCGACCTCCCAGCGCGAGGCCGAGCAATTGATGGCCGAGGCAGATCCCGAAGAGCGGAAGCCGGCCGAGAAGCTCGCTCGCGGCGGCGACACCGTAGGACGTCGCCGCCGGGTCGCCGGGACCGTTCGAGAGGAGGACGCCATCGAAGCCGCCCGCCGCGACGTCCGCGGCGGGCGTCTCCGCCGGGAGGACGGTGGCGTCGAGGCCCGCCGCCGCCAGCATCCGCAGGATGTTCCGCTTGATCCCGAAGTCGTACGCGGCGATCCGCCATACCCGCCCCCGGGCGCGATCGGCGTGGCCCACGAGCGTGCCGGCCTCGTACGGCGCAGGGGTCGTGACCGTCCTCGCGAGATCGGCGCCGGCCATCCCGCCCGTCTCCCGGACGCGGGCCACCAGCGAGGCGGGATCGAGGTCCCGCGTCGACACGGCCGCGCGCATCGCCCCGACCTCGCGGATCCGCCGGGTGAGTTTGCGCGTGTCGATGCCCTCGATCGCGACCACGCCGGCTGCGATGAGGGCCTCCGGGAGGGTCGCGACGGCGCGGGGAGTCGACGAACGCCGGGATGCTTCAGTGACGGCGAACGCGGCGACCTGGATCGCGCCGCTCTCCGCCTGCTCGGCGTGCATCCCGTAGTTGCCTTGCTGCGGAGCCGTCATCGTCACGATCTGGCCGGCGTAGGACGGATCCGTGAGGACCTCCTGGTAGCCGGCCATCCCGGTGTTGAAGACCGCTTCTCCGAACGACTCGCCCTCCGCGCCGAATCCCGATCCCCGGAAGACCGTGCCGTCCTCGAGGGCCAGGAGCGCTGCGGGCGGCCTCACCGCGTGGCCTTCCCCTCCGCGATCGTGAGCTCCCCGTGAAGCAATGTGGAGCGGATCCGCCCGCGAAGCTCCCGACCGATGAAGGCGCTGTTCCTCGACCGCGAGACGAAGGGCGGCTCGACGATCCAGCGCTCATCGGGATCGAACAGCACGAGGTTAGCGGGTCTCCCGGCCTCGATCGGGCCGCCGTGGTCCCGGGCGCCGAGGATCAGGGCCGGCGCGGACGACAGGCTCTCCAGCGCTCTCGGCAGGCTAACGAGCCCCGGCGCGACGAGCTCTGTGATGGCCACCGCGAGCGCCGTCTCGAGCCCGATCGTACCGGGGGGCGCCCGGTCGAACTCGGCTTCCTTCTCCTCCACCGCGTGCGGTGCGTGATCGGTGGCGATCGCATCGATCGTGCCGTCGGCGAGCCCCTCCCGGAGCGCGTCCCGGTCCGACTCCGCCCGAAGCGGCGGATTCACCTTCTTGTTCGTGTCGTAGGTGCCGAGGTCCTCGTCGATGAACACGAGGTGATGCGGCGTGACCTCGGCCGAGACGCGGAGCCCGTCCGCCTTCGCGCGCCGCACGAGCTCCACCGACCTCGCCGACGAGAGGTGGCAGATGTGCAGCCGGCCGCCGGTGAGGCGGGCCAGCTCGATGTCGCGGTAGACGATCGCGTCCTCGGCCGCAGCCGGTTGGCCCGCGAGGCCGAGGGAGGATGAGCTGATCCCCTCGTGCATCTGCTGCCCGATGGACAGGGAGGCATCCTCGCAGTGCTCCGCGATCACGACATCGTCGAACGCCCGGGCGTAGGTCAAGGCGTTCCGGAGCGTCCGGGCGGTCGGGACGCACCGGCCGTCGTCGCTGAACACACGCACACCCGCGGCCGCCATCTCGCCGATCTCGGCCAGCACCTCGCCCTCGAGGCCCTTCGTGATCGCGCCGACCGGGAAGACGTCCGCGAGCCCGGCGCGGGCGGCGGCTGCCCGGACCTCGGCGATCACGGAGGCGTCGTCGGCCACCGGATCGGTATTGGCCATCGGGGCGACCGCCGTGTAGCCGCCGGCCGCGGCCGCCCGGGTGCCCGTCTCGATCGTCTCCTTCTGCTCGAACCCCGGTTCGCGCAGATGCGTGTGGAGGTCCACCAATCCCGGCGTCAGCAC
>DATFGG010000127.1:0-3398 GCA_035249665.1 Actinomycetota bacterium
GATCGAGGGTCTGGTGTCCAGGGGGGAGCCGTTCTCGGTCCTCTACGTGGATCTCGACCGGTTCAAGGCGTACAACGACCGGTACGGGTTCCTCCGTGGAGACGAAGCGATCCGTGAGACCGGTCGGGTGATCGGCGAGGCGGCGAGGAAGATCGTGGGCGCCGAGACGTTCGTCGGTCACGCCGGCGGTGACGACTTCGTGGTCGTGGTGCCGCCGGAGCAGGCCACCGCGGTGGCGCAGCAGATCGTGCAGTCGTTCGACGAGCTGGCGCCGACGCTCTACGACCTCGACGACCGGACGAACGCCTACATCGAGGTCACGAACCGGCGCGGCGACCTCCAGCGGTTCCCGCTGCTCACCCTGTCGATCGGGATCGCCTCCACGGAGAAGCGGATGTTCCGGCACTACGCCGAAGCGATCACCGTCGCGATGGAGATGAAGCAATACACGAAGGAGACGGGCGCCTCCTCGTGGTCGATCGATCGCCGCTCGAGCTGAGCCGCTGAACGCCGAGAAGCGAGCGGAGAAGCGTCGGCGCCCGATCGTCATCGAGGTCTCCGACACGATGCCGGGACCACCCGAGGTCGTCTGGACCCTGATCACGGACTGGGAGCATCAGGATGACTGGATGCTCGAGGCCTCCGACTTCGAAGTGATCGGCGACCAGCGAGAAGGGGTGGGCGTCGAGGCGAAGGCCACGGTGCGAATCGCCGGCATCAGGACCAGGGACGTGGTGCGCGTGAGCATGTGGGAGCCCCCCAGGATCCTGGTGATCGATCACCTCGGGTGGGTCAAGGGGAGCGGCGAGATCCAGCTCCAACCCGTCTCCGAGGGAACCCGCATGCGCTGGAAGGAGACGCTGTTCCCTCCACCGCGACTCGGTCCGATCGGCAGGGTCGGCCTGCGTCTCGCCCGCCCCCTGATGCGCCGCATCTTCCTGCGGGATCTCCGTGTGCTCCGCGGGTTGGTTCGGATGGGCGCGAGCTAGAGCGTCACTCCAACGGCGCGGGCCGGGCGAGGTAGAAGCCCTGACCGTAGCGGACGCCGAGCTGCCGGAGCGCGTGCAGCTCGCCCGCGGTCTCGATCCCTTCGGCCACGATCGTCATGTCGGTCTCGGCCGCGAACGAGATCAGCGCGGCGGCGAGCGCCCGACGCCCAGCGTCCCGGTCGATGTCGTGCGTGAGCGAGATGTCCATCTTCACCATGTCGGGGGCGAGCTGGAGTGCGTGTCGCAGGCTCGCGTACCCGGCCCCGACGTCGTCGACGGCGACCCGGAGACCGCGCGCCCGCAGCGGCTCGAGCGCCTCGGCGAGTCCCCCGTAGTCGTCGATCGCTTCGTGCTCCGTGATCTCCAGGACGATGCGTTTCTCCATCCCGTCCAGTTGTTCGGCGAGCTCGGTGGAGGCGGCGGTGCGATGGGAACAGTTGATGGACAGGAACGCGCCATCCGGGATCCTCGAGAGTCCGTCGAGCGCCTCCTTCATCGCTCGGAGCTCCAGCTGGAGACCGAGCTCGACGGCGGTCGCCTGGGCGAACCAGCGGTCCGGCGGCTTCAGGGGGATGGAGCCGAACCGCGCCAACGCCTCCACCCCGATCTCCTCACGGGTCTCGAGGTCCATGAGCGGGTGGTACACCATCCAGATGCCATGTCCGGACACGAACCGTTCGATGTCTCCGCGGAGCCCAAGGTCGGCGTCACGCTCGATCTCTTCGCGGCGGAGCTGCGCGGCGAGTTCGGCGACGACCCCGGTCATCACTTCGGCCGACAGGCTCGTACCTCCCTGGGCGACCTTCTCGATCCCCTGGACGAGCTCGTCGGCGGCAGTGCCCTTCACGAGGTAGCCGACGGCACCGGCCCGCAGCATCTCGAGCACGTTCGTGCGGTCCTCATACGCGGAGAGGGCGATCACCCGGGTCCCGGGCGACACCCGCGTGATGCCGCGAGCGGCGTGCGGCCCACCGCCCTCCGGCATCCGTACGTCGACGAGGGCGACGTCGGGCAGGCTCGACTCGGCGATCCGGATCGCCTCCTCGGCATCCGCCGCCGTGCCCACCAGCTCGACCCGTTCCTCATGGCTGAGGAGCTCCGTGAGTGCGACCCGAAGGCCGGGCTCGTCGTCCGCGAGGAGCACCCGGATCGAATCGTTCTGGCCACGGAGATGGAGGATGGTTCCGTCAGAGGCCATCGCGCCGGACGCTACAAGCGAGCAGGGGGCTGCTCAAGCACCTGGGTAGCATCTTTGCCGTAGCTCGGCTGGGGGTTACCCGGATGGGGGTATCGGCCAGGATGGTGCCCAAGATGGGTGCCCAGGAGGATGCAGATGGGGGGTAGCGGCACGAGAGAGGTGCGGGCGCCGAGGGGAACCGAGCTGAGCTGCCGCTCGTGGCCACAGGAGGCCGCGCTGCGGATGCTGATGAACAACCTCGACCCCGACGTCGCCGAGCGCCCCGAGGACCTCGTCGTCTACGGCGGGACCGGTCGAGCGGCGCGATCCTGGGATGCCTACGAGGCCATCGTCCGGTCGCTCCGGGATCTGGGCGACGACGAGACGCTGTTGGTGCAGTCGGGCAAGCCGGTCGGGATCTTCCGCACGCACGAGATGGCGCCACGGGTCCTGATCTCCAACGCGATGCTCGTCCCCAACTGGGCGGACTGGGACACGTTCCGCGAGCTCGAGCACGCCGGTCTCACCATGTACGGCCAGATGACAGCGGGGTCCTGGATCTACATCGGGACGCAAGGGATCCTCCAGGGCACGTACGAGACCCTCGCCGAATGCGCGACGCAGCGGTTCGACGGCTCCCTCGCCGGAACGATCACGCTCACCGGCGGGCTCGGTGGGATGGGCGGCGCACAGCCGCTGGCGGTCACGATGAACGGCGGCGTGGCCCTCTGCATCGAGGTCGATCCCGCGCGCATCGAGCGCCGGATCAAGACGAGCTACCTCGATCGAGAGACGGCTTCGATCGACGAGGCGCTGGGCTGGGCCGAGGAAGCCCGCACCGCCCGCGAACCACTGTCGATCGGTCTGCTCGGCAACTGCTCCGACGTGGAGCCCGAGCTGGTCGCGCGCGGCTTCCGGCCCGAGATCGTGACCGATCAGACGAGCGCGCACGACCCCCTCGCGGGCTACGTGCCCGCCGGTCTCACCCTCGAGGAGGCAGCCTCGCTTCGGGAACGTGAACCCAACGAGTACCAGCGCCGTTCACACGCCTCGATGGCCCGCCACGTGGGCGCGATGGTGGGGTTCCTCGACGCCGGGTCGGTGGTCTTCGATTACGGGAACAACCTGCGGGCGGGCGCCGAGGCGGGAGGCTTCGATCGCGCGTACGCCTACCCCGGGTTCGTGCCCGCGTTCGTCCGCCCGATGTTCTGCGAGGGCAAGGGACCGTTCCG
>DATFGG010000128.1:0-2401 GCA_035249665.1 Actinomycetota bacterium
GGATCTTCCGGATCCTCACGAACATCGCGAAGACCAGGGGCCAGCGGGAGGGACGGAGCCTGCCATTCGCCTCGCTCGCCGGCGACGACCTCGACGCGCCCGCCGTCGATCCGGCTCGGTTCGACACCCCGGGTACGTCGACCCGCGGCCACTGGTCGACGCTGCCCGACGACTGGACCGGGATCCCCGAGGATCGGCTCCTCGGCCGTGAGACCCTCGCAGTCATCGGCAGGGCGATCGACGGGCTCCCTCCGATGCAAGCCGAGGTCATCCGGTTGCGTGACGCCCTGGGCTGGACCTCGGAAGAGGTCCGTAACGCGCTCGACCTGACCGAGACCAATCAGCGGGTGCTCCTGCATCGAGCGCGCGCGAAGGTGCGGAGCGCGCTGGAGGCCTACCTCTCGAGCGAGGCGACGTGATGGGACGCGACCTGACCTGCAAGGAGCTGGTGGAGCTCGTGACCGGCTACCTCGACGGCAGCGTGCGAGGCCGGCGGCGGCGGCGGTTCGAAGCCCATCTCGCGGCGTGCGACGGGTGCACGGCGTACCTCCGTCAGATGGAGACCACGATCCGGGCGACCGGCACCCTCACCGAGGAGCAGGTGACCGACGAGCAGAAGGCCGTCCTCCTGACGGCGTTCCGGAGCTGGTCGGCGGGTTAGGCCAGATCCGAGAGTCGCAGCTCCGCCTGCTGCACCAGCTGCTCGTTCCCGATCGCACGCGCGGCGTCACGGGCCTGCGTGAGCAGATCCCTCGCCTGCTGCGTCCTCGTTCCCGTCTTGTCCGCGGTGGCGTACTTGAGCTTCTCGTCCGCCTTGACGATCAGCTCGAAGATCTCGTTCGGCTGCATGGACATCTGGACATCATCCCTCACATCGAGCGGCGGTCGAGCCGGTCCAGGTAGCCGCGGATCTGGATCGCCACCGCCGCGCCCTCGCCCACTGCCGAGGCGAGCTGTTTCGTCGAGCCGTCCCGCACGTCGCCAGCCGCGAACACACCCGGCATCGAGCTCATGAACGTCGGATCGGTGGCGACGAACCCACGCTCGTCCAGATCGACGCTCGACTTCACGAAGCCGGTGTTCGGATCGAGGCCGATGAACACGAACACGCCCGCGGGGTGCTGCTCCTCCAGCGCGCCCGAGACGAGATCCTCGATCACGACCGACCCGAGCTTCCCGGAACCGTCCTCCTTCTTCCGGAACTGCTTCACGCCGTGCTGCAGGTCGACCTTCATCCGTGGGTGATCCAGCACCTTCGCCTGCAGGATCCTCGACCCCCGCAGCCGGTCGCCTCGCTCCACGATTGTGACCCGGTCGGCGAACTGGGTGAGGAAGATGCCCTCCTCGAGGCCGGAGTTGCCACCGCCGATCACCATCAGCTCGCCGGAGCCCCGATAGAACGGCCTGTCGCACGTCGCGCAGAAGTGGACGCCCGCGCCGATCAGGTCGTCCTCCCCGTCGGCGTCCGTACGCCGGTAGGAGGATCCGGTCGCGAGGAGGACCGCTCGCGCGTGATAGTGGTCGCCGTTCGCCGTCTCCACGTCGAGCTCGTCGCCGTCGGCGGTCATCCCCGAGTCGGCGGAGATCCGCTTGACGGAGATCGCCTGCAGCATCTCCACGCCATACCGCTGCGCTTGCTTCACGAACCGGTCGGCGAGCTCGGCGCCCCCGATCCCCTCAGGGAACCCGGGGTAGTTGTCGAGCCGCTCCGTCACGCCCGCCTGCCCCCCGAGGCCCTTGGAGTCGATGATCAGCGTCTCGAGGTTCTCGCGAGCCGCGTAGATCGAGGTGGTCAGACCGGCGGGGCCGCCACCTACGACGATCAGGTCGTACACGTGTTGCATCGCCTGGCGCTGGAGACCGAGCTTCCCCGCCAGCTCTTCGTTCGATGGCTCCGACAGGTGCGACCCATCCGGGAACACGATCGTCGGGATGATGTTCTTGCCGTCGTTGCGATCCCGGACGAGGCGGGCCCCCTCGGGGTCCCCCTCGATGTCCTGCCAGGAGTACGGCACACGCTGGTCCGCCAGGAACTTCTTGGCGCGGCGGCAATCGGGGCACCAGCTCGCGCCGTACACGAGGATCTCCTCCATCCTTCGCCTCCCCGTCGATCGGCGAACTCCCGCTCGGACCGTATCGCGCCCACCTGTTTCCGTTACGCCGCTGTCACACAGGATCCCGCCAACGGCACTGATGAACGATCGGGGAACGCGTCCGGAAGGTTCCAGGGAACTCTTGGCCCTCCAGGAGCGTCCGAGAGACACTGCGACCGAGGAGGACGACCATGGACCATGGCTTCGCACCCGGCGATCCCACGCGCGACGCGATCATGCGAGTCTTCCGGGACGCCTCCGCGGCCTGGACGCTCGACGAGCTGGCACGACGTTTCGGGATGTCGATC
>DATFGG010000129.1:0-4311 GCA_035249665.1 Actinomycetota bacterium
GGGCTGGTCTCGCGCTCCCTCGGCGGCGCGTCCGACGTCACCCTCACGTTCCCGACGGCAACATTGTCACCCGGTGCGCATGAGGCGTTGCTCGTGAACGTGAGCGACGCCGTGCTCTCCCGGAGCCCGTTCTGGGTGTACGCGGCCGGGACCCCGCCGAGCCTGCGGACCTCGAAGGAGGTCTACGAGGTCGGAGAGCGGATCCGCGTGCGGTGGCGGGCCGCACCCGGGTATCGCTTCGACTGGATGGGCGTGTTCTCGCCCGGGCGAGGACCGGCGCAGAACGCGGAGGAGTGCAACGCGGGGACCTGCGGCAACGGCCACTACCTCCTCTACGACTACACGGAGACCCTGATCCAGGGGTCCACGCTGATCGGCCCCGCTTCCTTCGCCGGGTACCGCACGTGGCCCTTGAAGGTGGGGAACTACGAGATCCGTCTCCTCATGGACGACGGGTACCGCCTCCTCGGGATCTCCAACAAGTTAAAGATCGTGCACCCCTCGGGGTAGCGGCAGCCCCGCGTGGCGGCTTCACCGACCGAAGAGATCGGGTTGGCCGCCACGCGGGTGGCCTTCGCGCTACGGTGAGCGGCGAGATGTCTCCCATCGTGATCATCGTGCTGGTGGTGGTCGCGCTCATCGTGGTGGCCTATCTCGCCGGCCTCCGACCCGCCCCCGTCAGCGGTCGCCGGCCGACCCCCGGGATCCTTCGCCGCCGCTCGAAATGGCGGAAGGTCCTTCCGTTCCTGCCGCTGCTCGCGGCCGTCGGCTGCCTGGTCTACGCGTTCAGCGGGTTCCGTCTCGCCGTCTCGGAGGCCTCCCCCGTGATCGTGCTGGTGCTCGACGTTTCCGATTCGATGAACGCCACCGACGTCACTCCGGATCGGCTCACTGCCGCCGAGACCGCGGCGAGGGCCTTCCTCGACGAGCTCCCACCGGAGTTCCGGGTCGGGCTGACGACGTTCGCGGGCGGGGCACAGGTCCTCGTGAGCCCCACACAGGTCCGCGAGGCCGTGGTGGACGCGTTGGCGGGCCTCGCCACGTCGAAGGGAACCGTGATCGGCGACGGGCTCACGGTGGCCCTCGACTCGATCGAAGAGCTCCGGTCCGCGGCCCCGGAGTTGCCCGCCGCAGCCCTCCTGTTGTCCGACGGCAACGACACCGGGAGCCAGGTCTCGCCGGGCCAGGCCGCGGCGCGAGCCGCTGCCCTCGAGGTCCCGGTGTTCACGGTCGTCGTGGGCCGGGTGACCGAGGGCGAGGGTCCCGGCGCCGACCTGGGTGCCCTCGAGTCGATCGCGAACACCAGCGGCGGCGACACGTTCACGGCCGAGACGAGCGACGAGCTCACCTCGATCTACACGGACCTCGGGTCCACCCTGTCCGTGGACCTCGAGGTCGCGCCGAGCACCACCCCCTTCGTGGTCGCCGCGATCGCGCTCACCGTGCTGGCGGGACTCCTGCTCGTCTACCTGCCGCGCTGACCGCCGGGCCGTTGTGGCGGCGGCACCCGTGGGCGTGCTCGGACCGTGTGTGCGCATATCCGAGCCGGCAGGGGTAGGAACCTCCCCGCTCGGGTATCTCTTCGGGGATGCAGGATCTGACCCTCGAACGGACGGTGGATGTGGACGCGGAGGCGGCCCTCCCGTCCGCGCGAGGACCGCTGAGCGCGAGGATGCTCGATCTGCTCAACGACGGGAGCGTGGGGCGGCATCCGGCGAGGGTCCCGGACGATCCCTTGGGAGACGACGACCTCCACTTGGCGCTCGGCCTCGCGTACGAGCTCTCCTATCGAGGCCTGCCCGGCGTGCGAGACGACCTCGAATGGGATCCTGCGGTCCTCGGCCTGCGTCGCGACATCGAGGAGGCGTTCGAGGCCGGGCTGCGTCACACGATCAGGAGGGAGTCCGTGGATCCGCGCGATGTTCCTGACCGACTCCGGGAGATCGCCACGCCCCCGGATGCCGACTCGCTCTCCGCGTTCATCGAGCGGGAGGCCACCCTCGACCAGGCCCGCGAGTTCCTCATGCATCGCTCGGCCTACCAGCTCAAGGAGGCGGATCCGCATTCCTGGGTGATCCCACGTCTGGACGGAGCCTCGAAGACGGCCGTCATGGAGATCCAGTACGACGAGTACGGCAGCGGGGACCCAGCGTGGATGCATTCCGAGCTCTTCCGCACCATGATGGTCGCGGCCGGACTCGACGGCTCGTACGGGGCCTACCTCGATCGGCTCCCGGGGCCGACCCTGGCGACGGTGAACCTCATCACGCTCTTCGGGGTGCACCGCCGATCGCGAGGGGCCCTCGTCGGCCACCTCGCGGCGTTCGAGATGACCTCCAGCCTGCCGAACCGCGCCTACGCACGAGGCTTCCGACGGCTCGGGTTCGGCGACGACGCGGTGCGGTTCTTCGACGAGCACGTCGAGGCCGACTCCGTCCACGAGGTCCTCGCTGGCGATCTGGCGGCAGGCCTCGCAGTGGAGGAGCCCGAGCTCGCGAGCGACATCGTCTTCGGAGCGATGGCGATGGCGCTGCTCGAAGGTCGCTTCGCGGACGGTCTGCTGCGCGCGTGGCGGGCCGGCGAGACGATGCTCCTTCCGGCCGGCGTACGGTCGTGGTGAGCGAGGATCTCTCCTACGTCCTGCCGTACCGGATCCGTCCCGGGGACGGGAACGAGGATGAGCTCGATGGGTATCTCCGGTGGCTGTCCGGGAGGGTCCAGCTGATCATCGTCGACGGCTCGGACCCCGACCGTGTCCGTGCCCACCGGGAGCGGTGGGCCTCGATCGCGACCCACCTCGTGCCCGATGCCGACCTCTCCTGCCGGAACGGGAAGGTCCGAGGGGTTCTCACCGGGTTGCGCCGAGCCCGGCACGAGCACGTCATCATCGCCGACGACGACGTCCGCTACGACGACGAAGCTCTGTTCCGGATGCAGGAGCTCATGCGGGACGCCGACCTCGTCCGCCCACAGAACGTCTTCGACCCGCTCCCGTGGCACGCCCGCTGGGACACGGCGCGGATGCTGCTCAACCGGGCGCTCGGGAACGACCATCCCGGAACCCTCGGTGTGCGGCGCTCCTCTCTCGCGTCCATCGGTGGCTACGACGGCGACGTGCTCTTCGAGAACCTCGAGCTGGTCAGGACGGTGCTCGCGGCAGGAGGGCGGGTCGTCGACGCGCCAGGGATGTACGTGCGCAGACGCCCGCCAACCCGCGCCCGATTCCTGGAACAGCGCCCTCGCCAGGCGTACGACGACCTGGCGCAACCCGTCCGGCTGGCGTTCTTCCTGGTGTTCGGGCCGGCGCTCGGGGCGGTGGCGCGGCGTCGGCCTCGGGGCCTCCTCGTGGTGGCCGTCGCGTCGGTCCTCGTGGCGCAGGTCGGCCGGATCCGCCACGGCGGCGCCAGGGTCTTCGACCGAGTCTCTCCGTTCCTCGCTCCCGTCTGGATGGTGGAGCGCGCCTGTCTGGTCTGGCTCGCGGTCTTCCGGAGGTTCTCGAAGGGAGGGTGCACGTACGCGGGCGGCGTCATCCAGCGAGCGGCGACTCCCCCTCGGGTCCTTCGGCGGAGGCTGCGGGGACGGCTCGCGGGCTGAACGGCACGATCTTGTGGGTGCCATCGCAGAACGGCTGCGTGGCAGAGCGGCCACATCGACAGATCGCGTTCACGCGGCGCCGGACCGTGACCTCGTCTCCCCGCTCGTCGACGAGGCGGATCGGCCCTCGCACGAGCAACGGACCGTCGGTCGTGACGCGGACGACGCCCACCTCGACTCTGCGGCTCACGAGCTGCGCTTGCGAGCGGTGGCCCGCCCGCCCTTCCTTCCGGCCGCCTTCTTCTGGGAGGTCGTCCCGCCCTGGGTCGTCGTCCGAAGGCGCGTCCCCGAGCCGGACTTCTTCCCGCCGCGAGACGACGCTCCGGGGGAATTTCGCGATCCGCGCGGCCCGCTCCTTCGACATCCCCTTCTCCTTCAGGGCCTCGTACTGGTCCTCGTTCTTCACGCCCGGCCGCTTGCCCGGCATGACGCGTCCTCCTCGGTCGGTTTCCTCGAGAGATACCGTTCCCCCATACCCCCCAGCACTCACGTGCCCCGCGTCTGCACCTCGCGCTCCACGCCGATCTGATCCTCGATGCAGTACCGGGTGGCAGGGCGCACGGCCAGCCTCTCGGCCCCGATGGCCTTCCCGCACGCCTCGCAGGTCCCGTAGGTGCCGTTCGAGAGGCGGGCCTCAGCATGGTCGATGTCGGTCAGCTGCGCGTCGATCTCGCTGATGATCGAGAGATCCCGGGCACGATCGAACATCTCCGATCC
>DATFGG010000130.1:0-3747 GCA_035249665.1 Actinomycetota bacterium
TCGCCGTGCAGTTCTCGTTCAACGCCGGGCGCTCCCGCAGCACGTTCCAGGGGTTCAGCCTGCAGTGGTACGAGGCGATCTGGAACGAGGCATCCGCTGGCTTCGACGACACGCTCCTGCCGGCGCTCATGCAGAGCCTCAAGCTCGCGCTGTTCACGATGCCGATCGCCACCGCGCTCGGTGTGGGCCTGGCGATCGGCCTGGCCCGTTGGCGCGGCCGTGGCTCCGGGGCGGCGAACTTCCTGATGCTCTTCCCGCTGGTCACGCCCGAGATCGTGATGGGCGCCTCGATGTTCCTGATCTTCTCGAACCTGTACCACATCCCGTTGGGCACCACGGCACAGCTGCTCGGCCACGTGACGTTCTCGCTGTCCTACGTCGTGATCGTCACCCGAGGGCGGCTGTTCGCGATCGGGAGGGACTACGAGGAGGCGGCGATGGATCTCGGTGCTTCTCCGGCGGATGCCCTCCGTCGGGTGCTGTTCCCCCTGCTCGCGCCGGCGATCCTCTCGAGCTTCTTCATCGTCTTCGCGATCTCGATCGACGATTTCGTGATCAGCCAGTTCCTCTGCGCGCAGGACTGCACCACGATCCCGATCAAGATCTACAGCGCGGCGCGCAACGCCGGGAACCCGAGCCTGAACGCGCTCGCGACGATCATGATGTTCCTGTCGCTGGTGTCGATCACGGTCGCCGTGCTGATCCTCCGGGTCTTCAACAAGCGCCAGGGAACGGGTCGCTCGGCCGTCGAGGACTTCGCGCGCTTCGAGATCTGAGCAGGCTCAGCGCATGGCCCGAGCGGCGGCCGAGAAGCCTTCCTCGGACACCTCACCCTGCGGGAGCACCCGGAGCGCTTCGCGAGGGAGGTGGACGGAGACCGCAGTGCCCTGTTCGAAGGGGATCGCCTCGCCCTCGTTCGCGACGAGCACCTGGAGCTTCTCGCCGGGCGCGAGGTTGACGATGACCTGCATCGTGGAGCCCACGTAGACGATGCGCTCGACCATCCCCGGGATCCGGTTGGCGCCGGAGTCTCCCGAGGGCTGGAGATCCACCCGTTCGGGCCGGATCGACAGCTTCACCTCGCCGTGGGCGTCCGGCTCCCCCTGGCCGGCGACGAGCTCGAACTCCCCGAACCGGACGGTGCACCCGCCGTCCGTCGGTCCGTAGGCGGTGGCGTCCATCAGGTTCGACACGCCGAGGAAGTCCGCGACGTAGGCCGTGGACGGCTCCTCGTAGACCTCCCGAGGCGGTCCGATCTGCTCGATCCGCCCGTCGGACATCACGGCGAGCCGGTCCGACATCGTCAGGGCCTCTTCCTGGTCGTGGGTCACGTAGATGAACGTGATCCCGACCTCCTCCTGGATCGCCTTCAGCTCGATCTGCAGAGCCTTGCGGAGCTTCGCGTCGAGGGCTCCCAGCGGCTCGTCGAGGAGGAGGAGCGCGGGGTTCAGGATCAGGGCTCTCGCCAGCGCCACCCGCTGCTGTTGGCCACCCGAGAGCTGGTTGGGACGGCGCTTCTCGAAGCCGGTCAGCCGGACGAGCTCCAGGGACCGGCCGACCATCCGCGCGCTCTCGGCCTTCGAGGTGTCCTGGTACCGGAGGCCGAACGCGACGTTCTTCTCGACGTTCAGATGCGGGAAGAGCGCGTAGTTCTGGAAGACGGTGTTCACGTTCCGCTTGTGCGGAGGAACCGTCGCCACGTCCATGCCGTCGAGGACGACCTGACCGTCCGTGGGCCGTTCGAACCCCGCGATCATCCGGAGGGTGGTGGTCTTCCCGCACCCCGACGGCCCGAGGAGCGAGAAGAACTCGCCGGAGTCGACCCTGAGGTTGATCCCATCGACGGCCGTGAAGTCCCCGAAGCGCTTCACGAGGTCGACCAGCTGGACTTCTCCGCCAGGCATGAGGGGCGGAGTGTATCGCGGTGACCGGCCGTCGAGGTCGTTCCGAGCGCGAGCCGCCCTGGCATCATCCGTGCATGGCGCGAGCCGAGGCGGAACGAGGTGGGGAGCTTCTGGTGCGGAGCCGAACCCTGCCCCTCCTCGCGGGATATTGGAGCTTCGGACAGTTCTGGGGCGTCTGGGTGATCCTCGTGCTCGAGTACCAGCGTCAGCACGCCCTCACGGACAGCCGCCTCGGGCTGATGTACTCCCTGCTCTCGCTCGCCGCGATCGGGACGATGCTGGCGGGTGCTCCGCGCCTGCAGCGTCTGTCGCTGCGGACCAGCGTCCCGGCATCGCTCGCGTGCCTCGCGGTCGGATCGATCGGGCTCGCCGTGCAGCCCACGTCGCTGGTGCTCGTCACGTTCGTGGTCATCGGCGTCGGGAACGGACTGATCGACGTGTATCTCAACGTCGCGGCGCAGCGGGAGGAGTCGCGGTCGCGACGACCCGTGCTCCAGTGGCTCCACGCGAGCTACGCGCTCGGGGGCGTCACCGGGGCAGCGGCGGCCGGAGCGCTCCGGACCGTCGACATCGATCATCGGCTCGGGCTGGCGGCGGCCGGCGTCGCCCTGCTCGCGACCGCCGGATGGAACGCGCGGCGAGCGGCGGATGAGCCGGCCGCCGAAGGCGCGGCGGCGCTGCTGTCCGTGGCGGCCCTGCGACGGAACCCGGCGCTCTGGATCCCTGCGCTCACGGTGCTCTTCTGCTTCCTCGTGGAGGGGTCGATGGACATCTGGTCCGGTCTCTACCTCCGCGAGCAGCTCGGCGCGTCCGCGGGCGCGGCGGGGGCGGCGTTCGTCGCGTTCGCGGGAGCGCTGTTCGTCGGTCGACTCTTCGCCGCGAAGGTGCTCTTCGGGCTCGGCGCGCGGCGCACGATCATCATCTCCGGGATCGGCGGTGGGATCGGTGGGGCGATCGCCGTGCTGTCCGACACCACGGTGGTCGTCGCGGCCGCCTTCCTCCTGATGGGGTTCGCGATGTCCGCCGCGGGGCCGGCGGGGTTCAGCCTCGTGGAGGGGACGAGCGAGGACCCATCGGGCGCGATCGCCGCCGTCGCGACGGTCGGCTACACGGGCTTCGTCTGGTCCCCGCCGCTGCTGGGATGGATCGCGGATACGGTCGACCTCCGCGCCGCGATGGCGGTGATCGTGTTCGCCACCCTGGGGATCACGATCATGGGGTTCTTCGCGCGGCGGAAGACGGCGGAAGAAGGAGACGCGGTCGAGAGATCCGAGTGATCGTCCGCGTGTTGTGCTTCGGAGCACTCTGTTCTATCGTCGCGCAACAGGGATCTCCTATGACACCAGCTGTGCGGGTTGCGATCGCGGTCGCCGTGACACTGGGGCTCCTTGCGAGCGAGAGCCTTCGTCCTCAGCGCGCACGAGCGCTTCCGGCTCGACCCGACATCGTCGTGCTCGTCACCGACGACCAGCACAGCGGCACGCTCGGATGGATGCCCGTCCTTCGGAGCTACATCGCCCGGCGTGGCGTTCGCTTCACAAGAGCGATGGTGCCCACATCGGTGTGCTGTCCTTCACGCGCCTCCATCCTCACGGGCGAGTACGCACACAGGACGAAGGTCTGGGAGAACACCCAGGGCTGGGCGCGCTTCCGGCGAGCCGGGATGGAACGGAGAACGATGGCCATCTACCTGCGTCAGGCCGGGTACCGGACCGCCCTCATCGGGAAGTACCTCAACATCTACCACCGGGCCCAGCCACCGCCCGGATGGAGCACCTGGCACGCGTTCCACGAGAACAACGCGAAGTACTACGGCTACGAGCTCCAGCACACGGACGGCTCC
>DATFGG010000131.1:0-3051 GCA_035249665.1 Actinomycetota bacterium
ACTTCGGGTACGTGGACGTCCGGTTCGGATCGGGCGTCGTCTCGATGTTCCTCCCCTGGGTCGTGGGCGTCCGGGCGGCGAAGGAGCTGCTCTTCACGGGCGAGGATCGCGTCTCCGCCGGCGAGGCGCTCCGACTGGGTCTGGTGAATCGGGTCGTCCCCCATGAGGAGCTCGACGCCGCCACGCTGCAGCTCGCGGAGGAGATCGCGAAGAACGAGCCGTTCGTGATCCAGACCACGAAGCGTGCGGTCAATCGTGCGTGGGACGTGGCGGGGTTCCGGGCCGCCATGGCCGCGAACACCGAGCTCGACGTGATGATCGAGACGGCGAACCTGCCGGCCCGCGACGAGTTCCGTCGCATCACGGCGGAGGAGGGACTGAAGGCGGCGATCGCGTGGCGCGACGCCAGGTTCCGCGGCGACGCCTGATGCGGCCACCGGCGTGATCTTCGGGCTCGCCGCGGCCCTCGGCTGGGGGCTCGCCGACTTCTTCGGGGCGGTCTCGGGCCGCAGGATCGGCTCGATCGGCGCCGTGATGAGCGGCCAGGTGCTGTCCGCGGCGTTCATGACCGCCGTGCTCGTGGCGACGGGCACATCGTTGGCACCACTCGGACCGGACATCTGGCTCGTCCTCCTGAACGGCGCGGCCGCGGCGTTCGCGTACCTGACGCACTACAAGGCGCTGGAGCTCGGTCCTGTGGCGGTGGTCTCGCCGATCGGTGCGGGCTACGCCGTCGTGGGCGTCGTCCTCGCGATCGTGATCCTGGGCGAGCGCCCTACCGGCCTCGCGTTGACCGGCGCGGCGATCGCGGTGGCCGGGGTGGCGCTCGTCTCGACGGATCTCCGCAAGCTCCGGGACGGCATCAAGAACCATCTTCCCGGCCTGCCCTGGTCGGTGGCGGCCGCCGTCGGGTTCGGCGTCGCCGGCTTCCTGCTGGGCTGGATCGCGGATCGGGCCGGATGGGTCGCGGGGCTCTGGGGCTCACGCGTGGCCCAGATCGTCTTCTTCCTCCCCCTCGTGTTCGTGTTCAGGGGGGAGCTGTCACGGCTGCGCCCGGGGTTCGGTCTGTGGATCGCGCTCGTGGCGGGCGCCGCCGACATCCTGGGCGTGGTGACGTTCTCCGTCGGCTCCGAACGTGGCCTGAACTCCATCGTGCTCGCCTCGAGCGCGGTGTTCCCCTTGATCGCGGTCGCGCTGTCGATGATCGTCTTCGAGGAGCGGCTCGTCGCGAACCAGATCGTGGGGATCGTCCTGGTGGTGGGCGGTCTGCTCCTCCTCGGCCTCGGTTGATGCAGGTCGCTCGCCGAGCCGTGGCGATCAGCCCGGGTGGCGGTAGAACTCCAGGTGTTCCGGCTCGAGCGGCGTGTTGCCGGCGATCAGGTCGGAGGCCTTCTCGGCGAGCATCATCACGGGGGCGTAGATGTTGCCGTTCGTCACGTAGGGCATCGCCGAGGCATCCACCACGCAGAGGTTCTGCACGCCGTGGACCCGCATCGTCCGGGGATCCACCACCGACCGGTCGTCCGTTCCCATGCGACACGTGCAGGAGGGGTGGAGGGCGGTCTCCCCGTCGCTCCGGACCCAGTCGAGGACCTGCTCGTCCGTCTCCACCTCAGGACCGGGGGAAAGCTCGCCGCCGTCGAACGGTCCGAACGCCGACTGGGAAAGGATCGATCTCGCCACGCGGATCGCCTCGACCCATTCGCGGCGGTCCTGGTCGGTGGACACGTAGTTGAACCGGATCGCTGGGTGGACCCGCGGGTCGGTGCTCAGGACCTTCACGGAACCGCGGGCGTCGGAGTACATCGGTCCGATGTGCACCTGGTAGCCGTGGCCGCCGGCCGGTGCCGAGCCGTCGTAGCGGATCGCGATCGGCAGGAAGTGGAACATCAGGTTCGGGTACGCCACGTCCTCGTTGCTCCGCACGAAGCCTCCGGCTTCGAAGTGGTTGGTCGCTCCCAGGCCGGACCGGAAGAACAGCCATTCGGCGCCGATGAACGGCTTCCGCCAGTTCTTCAGGCCCGGCGCCACCGAGACGGGTTGCGTGCACGCGTGTTGGACGTAGACCTCCAGGTGGTCCTGGAGGTGCTCACCCACGCCGGGGAGATCCTGGACGACCGGGATGCCGAGGGCCTGGAGCTCGCCCGAGCTCCCGACACCCGACAGCTGCAGCGTCTGAGGCGTATTGAACGCCCCGCCGCAGAGGATCACCTCGCCAGCGCGGACGCGGCGGCTCGGCCCCGGCCCGTGCGAGTAGTCCACGCCTACGGCGCGGGTCCCCTCGAACAGGACCCGGTTCACCATGACGCGGGTGCGGATCTCGAGGTTCGGACGGCTCGACACGGGATGGAGGTACGCGCGGGCCGCCGACAGTCGCCGCCCCCGATGCACGTTGCGGTCGAACGGCGCGAACCCCTCCTGCCGGTAGCCGTTGACGTCGTCCGTCAGCGGATAGCCGGCCTGCTGCACCGCCTCGAAGAACGCGCCGAACAGCGGGTTCCTGGCCGGTCCCCGCTCGAGGATCAGCGGGCCGCTGTGACCTCGGTAGGCGTCGGCGGGGTCGGCGGCGAGACAGTTCTCCATCCGCTTGAAGTAGGGGAGACAGTGGGCGTAGTCCCAGGTCTCCATCCCCGGATCGGCCGCCCATCGCTCGTAGTCGAGCGGGTTGCCGCGTTGGAAGATCATCCCGTTGATGCTGCTCGACCCGCCGAGCACCTTCCCGCGGGCATGCGAGATCCGGCGTCCTCCCATGTTCGGCTCTGGCTCCGACTCGTACTTCCAGTCGTACCAGCGCCAGCCGATCGGGTAGGTCAGGGCTGCCGGCATGTGGATGAAGACATCCCACAGATAGTCGGGACGCCCGGCCTCGAGGACGAGGACTCGCGTGGACGGATCGGTGGTCAGCCGGTTCGCGAGCACGCTCCCCGCCGATCCGCCGCCGACGATCACGTAGTCGAACGCCCGCTCCATCGCCGGAACAGTGTGCCGAAAACGACGGCGACGCGCTCGCCGGGGAACTGGGTTAGCGTGCTCCCTCGTGGACGGGTCTCC
>DATFGG010000132.1:0-10894 GCA_035249665.1 Actinomycetota bacterium
CGCCGCGGCGCCGCGGCCCGCCGCCGACCCGCCGCGCTCCGCACGGCACCGACGACACGTTCCTCGAGGTCGGCCGGGGGCTCGACCGGAGCCACGCTGTACGCCAGCGTGGCTGCGGCTCGCTGCAGCTCCGCAGCTTCCTTCCGGCATGCGGCGCACCACTCGAGATGGCGATCGACGACGGTGCGCTCGGCCTGGGGCAGCACACCGAGCGTCTGCTCGGTGAGCCGTTCGCGGACGCTCAGGCAGTTCACACGTACTCCTTGCCCTCGTTCGCGCGCCGCACCTTGATCATCGCCGTGCGGAGACGGGTCTTCACGGTCCCCAGGGGCGTTCCGTCGGCCTCGGAGATCTCCCGAGCGGTCAGGCCGCGGAAGTACGCACGGGTCAGGAGTCGCCGCTCCGCCTCGGTCAGCGAAGCGAGCGCTCGGGTCGCCGCGTCACGTTCCTCGACCACGTCTTCCTCGTTCTCCCCGGGTGCATCCGGAACCTCGTCGACCAGCACGAGTGTCGGTCGGCGGGCGCCGGTCTCTCGGCGCAGACGGTCCACGGCGAGGTTGTGCGCGATCGTCATGAGCCAGGTCGAGAGGCGCCCTCGCGCCGGGTCGAATCGCGCCGCCTTGCGCCAGGCGGTGAGGAAGACGTCCTGGGCGAGCTCTTCGGCCGCCTCACGGGATCCCAGCAGACGCATGCCGAGCGAGAACACGGGCCGGCCGAACCTCGCGTAGAGGGCGCGGATCGCGTCGTCGTCACCGGTGAGGAGTCCCTCCATCAGTTGCTCCTCCTCCCGGGGGAGGAGCGGGCCTTCGTGCCGAGCGTCCACTCGGGTTCCTCTCGGTATACGGAGCCGTGGGCCATCGAAGCTTGCAGTGCCTTGCCCACGATGTTCCCACGGTTGCGCCGGGAGGGGAACCGTCCGGGCCGACCACCAGGAACCGCCCCGAACCGCGCGGGGTAGGCTGGCGCATCACAGGACACGACATCCGCGCAGGAGCGCCGACGGTGATCGAGAGGTCGAGGACCGCCCGAACGCTGGCCGGCGGCGTGCTCCTCGCCTCCGGGTTCCTTTCAGGGCTCCTTCCCGGCTTCCTACCTCGCTCCGCGTCCGCTGCGTCCACCCAGCAGGCGGCCCCGCCCGCGGTGATCCGCCTCTCGCTCGAAGGCGTGGTCGATCCGTTCGTGGCCGACTACCTGCGCGCCGGCATCGAGGGCGCCGACGGTGCGGCCGCCGTCCTGCTCACGATCGACACGCCCGGAGGCCTCGACTCCTCGATGCGCGAGATCATCAAGGCGATCGAGGGCTCCGCGACCCCGGTGATCTGCTACGTCGCGCCGCGGGGTGCGCGGGCGGCCTCCGCGGGGGCGTTCATCCTGATGGCATGCCACGTGGCGGCGATGGCGCCGGCGACGAACGTCGGAGCGTCCACCCCGGTCGGTCTCGGCGGGGTCACGCTCGCGCGGAAGATCGAGGAGGACGCGGCCGCCACGATCCGAGGCCTCGCGGACGATCGCGGACGCAACGGCGACATCGCGGAGACGTTCGTGACGGAATCGCGCAGCATCACGTCCCAGGAGGCGCTCGAGGGGAACGTGATCGACCTGATCGAGCCCACGGAGCGCGACCTCCTGGCGCAGGTCCAGGGCACGGACGTCCTCCTCGCGGACGGGACCACCGTCACGCTCGAGACCGCGGGCGCCCCGATCGAGGACCGACCGATGTCCCCCGGTGTCGGGTTCCTCCACGACCTGTTCGATCCGAACCTCGCTTTCATCTTCTTCTGGCTCGGTCTCGCGCTGCTCGTGCTCGAGCTGATCGTGCCCGGCCACGTCTTCAGCGGCACGCTGGGGACGATCTTCCTGCTGACCGCGATCGCCTCGTTCGGGTTCCTTCCCGTTCGGCTGATCGGGATCGCCCTGCTCGTCGCCTCCGTCGTGTTCTTCGTGATCGAGCTGAAGGTGCCCGGGCTCGGGATCTGGTCGCTGGCGGGCATCGCGTCCCTGGTCCTGGGCGGGCTCGTCCTGTTCGACCCGGCCGGCGGGGTCCGCGTCTCTCCGTTCGCGATCGTGCCGGTCGCAGCCTTCATGGCGTTGTTCTTCGGGTTCGTGGTCTCGAAGGCACTCGCGATGCGATATCTCCCCCCCGCACAGGGACCCGAGGCCATCGTCGGTCGCGAGGGCGTCGTGCTCCCGGGCGGGCTCGACCCCGAGGGCGTCGTGCGGGTGGCGGCCGAGGAGTGGAAGGCCACCTCGCCGACGGGGACGATCCCCGAGGGTTCGAGGATCCGTGTGGTGAGGCTCGACGGGTTGGTGCTCACCGTCGAGCCCGTGGCACCCGAGCACGCGCCCGCCGGCGGCGTCCTGCCGGCCCGAGGGGGGAAGACCTGATGGATTTCACGGATCCCGCGTTCATCGGCATCGCCGTCGCAGTGTTCCTGGTGATCCTGTTCCTGGCCAACGCCATCCGCATCGTGCCCGAGTTCCAACGGCTGGTCGTCTTCCGGCTGGGGCGCCTGCTCGGCGTGAAGGGACCCGGCCTGATCCTGCTGATCCCGATCGTCGACAAAGCCGTCAAGGTCGACCTGCGGGAGTTCTACCTGGAGATCCCCCGGCAGGACTCGATCACGAAGGACAACGCCCCGATCGCGGTCGACTTCATCACGTTCTACAAGGTCGTGGATCCCTCGATGAGCGTGGTGCAGGTTGGGAACTTCGCGGGGGCCGCGCAAGCGCTCGCGTCCACCACCCTGCGGGCCGTGATCGGCGACATCCCCCTCGACGACGTGCTGGCGAAGCGGGACGAGATCAACCAGATCCTACGCGCGAAGCTGGACGAGGTCACCGAGCGATGGGGCGTGAAGGTCACGAACGTCGAGATCCGCGAGATCATCCCTCCCGCGGGCGTGCAGGAGGCGATGACGCGGCAGATGTCCGCCGAGCGCTCCCGCCGTGCCATCGTGCTCGAGGCCGACGGCACGAAGTCGGCGGCGATCACGGTCGCAGAAGGCAACAAGGCCTCGGCGATCCTGAACGCCGAGGGCAGCAAGGCATCGGCCATCCTCACGGCCGAAGGCGAGCGACAGGCGGCGATCCTGCGAGCGGAGGGCTTCGCGCTGGCTCTGAAGACCATCAACGAGCAGGCGATGACCGCCGATCAGAAGACGATGAGCCTGCAGTACTTGGAGACGCTCAAGCAGATCGGCGGCTCGCCGTCCTCCAAGATCGTCGTGCCCTTGGAGCTGTCGGGCCTCGTCGCCGGCATCGTCGCGGTCGCGGACCAGGCGAAGGGCAACGGGAGGGTCGCAGCCGAGTAGGCGAGCGGGAACCGGGCGCCCTTCGCCGGTGTAGGGAGCCGTGAAGGGAAAGGCTCCCGTGGAGGGCCGACCACTGGAGGACGTCGAGCTCGCACGGCGGGCCCGCGAGGGCGATGACGCCGCGTACGGAGACCTGGTGAAGCGGTACGGGCAGATCGCCTTCCGTGTCGCCTGGCTCGTCACGCGCGATCGCGGTGAGGCGGAGGACGCGGCCCAGGAGGCGTTCGTGAAGGCCTATTACGCGCTCCCCCGGTTCCGGCCGGACTCGCCGTTCCGGCCGTGGCTGCTGAAGATCGTTGCCAACGAGGCGCGCAACCGCGCGCGATCCACGCGCCGTCGCCAGGGCCTCGCCCTGCGCGCGGCCGCGGTCTCCGACGGGGACGCGGCCCCGTCCCCGGAGACCGCGGCGCTGGCGGTCGCCGACCGGGAGACGCTCGTCGCAGCGCTGAACGCCCTCCCGTCTCCGGATCGGGAAGTGATCGGCTACCGGTTCCTCCTCGGCCTGTCGGAGAGCGAGACGGCCGACGTGCTCGGCGTGCGCCAGGGGACGGCCAAGTCCCGGCTCTCGAGGGCGATGGCTCGCCTGCGCGCGGTGTTGGAGGAGCCGGCATGAGCGGACGGCTCCGTTCGATGGGCGACGACGACCTCGGCGCAGCTCTGTCCTCGCTGGACATCGAGTGGCCGTCCACACCTGGGCTGCATGACGCGGTAATGGCTCGCGCTACGTCGGAGCGGCCACCCGTCGTGCGTCTCCCCCTGTCCCGTCCCAAGCGGATCATGCTCATCGCGGCGGCGACCGTGCTCCTGCTCGCCGGAGCTGCGGTCGCCGCGAAGGTCGTCATCGAGCTCGGCGGGGTCGTCGTGGAGGTCACCCCGGACCGTCCCGGCATCCTCCCCACGCCTTCGATCGCTCCCGCCGGCGAACCGATCACGCTTCGAGAGGCAGGCGTCCTGCTCGGACGGGAGGTCCGGGTCCCCGAGCGACTCGGTCCGGCCGATCGCGTCTGGGCCGACGAGGTGTTCACGGAGGCGGGGGACGTAGCGCGGGTGACCCTGGCGTGGCAAGCGCGCCCCGATCTTCCGGAGATCTCCGACACCGGATACGGGGCCGTTCTGATGGTCTTCGAAGGGGACGCCAACATCGCCTCTAAGGACGTCTACGAGGACACCGGCGTCCTGCAGATCGAAACGATCGACGGGGTCGACTACTACTGGACGAGGGGGACGCACCTCCTCGAGCTGCTGACCGGTGACGGTGTCGTGTACGTCCGCGTCGAGGGCAACGTGCTGCTGTGGCGGGAGGGTCCGCACACGATACGTCTGGAGACATCCCTTCCGAGAGCGGAGGTCATCCGGATCGCCGCGTCGGCGGGAACGCCCTGACCCCTTCCGGTGTAGCAGAGGCATCGGACGTCAGGGGGGATCGACATGAGGCGAGGAACGCTGCTCTGCACGATCGTGGTTCTCACTGCCGTCGTCGGGGTGCCCGGCGTGGCGTCGGCGGGCGCTGGCTGCCACGGGGGCGTCACGGAGAACGACGCAACCGGCCAGGCTGAGGCGACCATCGAGATGGTCGACGCATGCTTCACGGCGACCGTCACGACCGTGGATCCCGGAGCGCCGGTGACCTTCGTGAACATGGACGAGTTCGTCCACAACGTCGGCGGCAACCAGTGGGGCCACTTCGACGACCTCCACGAGGGGGATACCTTCAGGGTGTCCTTCGACGAAGCCGGTACGTACCCGTTCGCGTGCAGCTATCACCCGGGCATGACCGGCGCGATCGTCGTCGGCGGCGGCAAGGGTGCTGGGAACGGGGCGGGCATCACGGTCGAGCCGTTCGAGCCCCCGGCTCCCGAGACCGTGACGCGTGTGGTCACCGCGAGCGGGGGCGTCTCGGCAGCTTCCGTTGCGGTCGCCGCGATCATCGGCGGGCTGCTCGGGGCCGCGGTCACCGTCGGGTTGACCCGTTCGACTTCGAGGAAGGTGCCGGCCCGGGTGCGGGAACCGATCTAGACGGGCAGACTCAACCCCACCTGCTGCATCGCGAGCTCGAAGTCGTGCCGGCTCGACACCGCCTCGAACGCTGCCTCCGTCGTGATCCTCCCGTCCTGGAGGAGCTGCAGCAGCGATTGGTCGAACGTCATCATCCCGTAGAAGGCGCCGTCGGCGACGACTTCCTCGATCTCGCTCGTGCGCTCCGGATCGACGATCCGTTCGGCGATCCGCCCGTTGTTCACGAGGATCTCGAGGGTTGGGGTCCGGCCGCCGTCGACCGTGGTGACGAGGCGCTGGCAGATGATGCCGCGGAGCGTGCCGGCGAGCGCCAGCCGCACCTGCTTCTGTTGGTACGGCGGGAAGAAGTCGATCACGCGGTTGACGGTCTCCGTGGCGTCGACCGTGTGGAGTGTGGACAGGACGAGGTGCCCCGTCTCTGCCGCCTGGATCGCGGCCCGCACCGTCTCGGTATCCCGCATCTCGCCGATCAGGATGACGTCGGGATCCTGCCGCAGCGCCGCGCGCAACGCCGAGAGGAAGTCTTGCGTGTCGTTTCCGATCTCGCGCTGGTTGATCGAGGCCACCGCGTCGCGGTGGAGCACCTCGATCGGGTCCTCGATCGTGACGATGTGCACCGGCTTGGTCTCGTTGATGTAGCCGATCATCGACGCGAGGGTCGTGGTCTTGCCGGATCCCGTGGGACCGGTGACGAGGATCAGCCCTCGGTGCTCATCGGCGAGACGCCGGACCGTGTCCGGCAACCCCATCTCCTCGAAGGTGGGTCCGCCGAACCGGAGACGGCGGAGCACCATCGAGATCGAGCCGCGTTGTTTGAAGACGTTGGCGCGGAAGCGGCCGACGTCTCGCAATGAGTACGCGAAGTCGATCTCGCCCGTCTTGTCGAAGGTCTCTTTCCGGTCCGCTGGGATGATGCTCTCGGCGATCGCCGCCGTCTCCACCGGCGTGATCGGGTCCCGAGGCATCCGCTCCAGCCCACCCGGCAGCCTGATCATGGGCGGCGAGCCGACCTTCACGTGCAGGTCCGAGCCCTGCCCGACCATGAGCTCCTTGAGCCAACCGTCGAACTCCGCAACGGTGGAATCACTGTTCTCCACTGCGCCACACCTCGTCTCGAGCGATGGCTGCGCACGCATACCATCCGCGCTCGGTTCCTCTCTCTCCCATCGGCCCGTCGGTCGACCAACTTCAGCGCTGACCGGCGAGTTGCCGTGCTCAGGCGCCGGCGACCACTCGGCAGACCGAACCGCGGTCGGCGAGGGGTTCGAACGCCTGGAGATGGAGGCGGGGGCGAGATCCCTCCAACATCCCCTCGAGCAGACCTCTGTGCACCGAGCACACGAGCTCCCTGTGCTCTTCGAGCAGGTCGCGGAACGGGCAGCCGCGCAGTCCGATCTCGACGGTCCGGGATCCCTTGCGCCGGAAGCGCGGATCGAATCCCGCTTCGGCCAGTGCTTCTCTGAGGCCCGCCAGGTTCGGCCCCGGACGGCGCGCCCCGGGCGGCGGTGCGTGCCGGGTGACCAAGTAGTCCCCCCATTCTCGGGCGAGGGTGTGCGCTCCCGCCCGAGCGCGCGACCCGGTCGTGAGCGTCGCCAGGATGTCCGCGAGCAATCGGTAGTCACGCCCCTCCCGGTCGCCGGTGGCCACAGCGGTGTAGACCGTCTGGGGACGCCCCACGGCCGAGGGCCCTCGCCGCGTCTCCGATGCGACGAGGCCCGCGTCCGCCAGCCGGCGCAGGTGTGGACGGATCGTGTTGGCGTGCAGGCTCAGCCGGGTGGCGAGCTCGCGAACGGGGACCGGACGGCCGGACAGGCGCAGGTACCGATAGAGCCGGTAGCGCGTGTCGTCCGCGAGGGCCTTGTGGATCTCGATCGGGGCCGGTTCGTTCATCTCCGCATCTCGTACGATGGGCTTTGCACGGTTCGCACCGTGTCAACCAGAGCTTAGACGTCAGACCCGAACGAGACCCAGGAACGAAGCCCAGGAACGAAGCCCAGGAACGGAACCCGACACCCGCCACTCGATGGGAGGAGAGCCCGTGGTCACGGAGGCCGAGGTCCGGGAAGCCCTGAAGGGCGTCCGGGATCCCGAGATCGGCCGTCCGATCGACGAGATCGGGATGCTGCGATCCGTCGACGTGGATGGCGGCGTGGTCCGCGTCCACGTCCTGCTGACGATCGAGGGGTGTCCGCTCAAGGATCGGATCACGAGCGACGTGACGGCGGCCGTGCAGCCGCTCGAGGGTGTGGACCGTGTCGAGGTGGAGCTCACGCCGATGAGCTCTGAAGAGCGGGAGAAGCTCGTCTCGGGCCTCCGCGGGGGACAACCCGCCGCACCGGAGACCACGATCGCGTTCCCGCCGCAGACCTCGATCATCGCCATCGCCTCGGGCAAGGGTGGCGTCGGCAAGTCCAGCGTCACGGTGAACCTGGCCGCCGCGCTCGCGAAAGCCGGTCGCTCGGTCGGCGTGCTCGACGCCGATGTCTGGGGCTTCAGCGTCCCGCGGATGCTCGGCGCGGTCGGTAAGCCGGTCGGGTTCAACGACATGATCCTGCCGCTGGAGGCCTACGGGGTGAAGGTGATCTCGATGGGCCACTTCGTGCCCGAGGAGACGCCGGTGATCTGGCGCGGCCCGATGTTGCACAAGGCGATCCAGCAGTTCCTCGGCGACGTCTGGTGGGGCGACCTCGACTTCCTGCTCTGCGACCTGCCGCCGGGCACCGGCGACGTGTCGATCTCGCTCGCCTCGTTCATCCCCGGTGCCTCGATGCTCGTGGTGACGACGCCACAGGACGCGGCGCGCAAGGTCGCCGAGCGCGCCGGCAAGATGGCCGAGCGCACGAACCTCCGACCGCTGGGCGTCATCGAGAACATGTCGTGGTTCGTGTGCCCGCACTGCGGCGAGCGCGAGACGATCTTCGGCGAAGGCGGCGGCCGCGAGGCGGCCGAGACGCTCGGCGTCCCCCTGATGGCGCAGGTGCCGCTCGTCCCCGCGCTCCGCGCCGGTGGGGACGAGGGCGTGCCGATCGTTGTCTCAGATCCGGACTCCCCCGCCGCCGTCGCGTTGCGCGAGGCGGCCGAGGGAGTCGTCCGCGCGACGAAGTCGAAGGTCGGCAAGCCGCTCCAGCTGATGGCTCGCTAGGGCTGCCACCGGAACTCCGTATGCTCGCGTGATGGACGTGCTCTCGTACCGTCCGGACCCCTCGGAGTTCGCGTGGACCTTCGGCGGCGTGCCGCCGGTGCGGACGGTCAGGCCGGGCGACATCCTCGAGCTGTGGACGGAGGACGCGTTCGGGGGGAAGGTCCGCGGGCCGGACGACCACGTCTCGCGCGTGATCGAGTTCCCCTTCGTGAATCCGCAGACCGGACCGTTCTTCGTGGAGGGAGCCGAGCCGGGAGACACCCTGGCGATCCACTTCATCTCGATCGAGCCGTCCCGCGACTGGGCCGCATCCTGCACGGTGCCGCTGTTCGGAGCGCTCACGACCACGGCTCGGACGGCGATGTTGCACGACCCGCTCCCGGAGCGCGTCTGGATCTACGAGGTGGACCGGGACGCGCGCACGGTGGCATACCACGCGACCGAGGGCGATCACACCGCCACCCTGCCCCTCGATCCGATGCACGGGACCGTGGGTGTCGCCCCGGCGGCGTTCGAGGCCCGATCCTCGCTCGTCCCGGACGCGCATGGCGGGAACATGGACACGCCGGAGATGCGGGCGGGGGTCACGTGCTACCTCGGGGTGAACGTCGAGGGGGCGCTCTTCTCGATCGGCGACGGACACTGCCGGCAGGGCGAGGGAGAGACCTGCGGCGTCGCGGTGGAGGCCGCGATGGACACGGTCGTCGCTGTCGAGGTCGTGAAGGGCCGTCCGACGCCGTGGCCCCGGCTCGAGAGCGACACCCACCTCATGTCGACGGGCTCGGCCCGTCCCCTCGAGGACGCGTTCCGTATCGCCCACGCCGACCTCGTGTCCTGGATGGGCGACGAGTTCGGGCTCGAGACGCTCGACGCCTATCAGCTGCTGACGCAGGTCAGCGAATCGCCCGTCGCCAACGTCGTGGACCCGAACTACACGTTCCTCACGAAGGTGCGGAAGGAGTACCTGCCTCGCGTGGATACCTACGAAGGTGTCCACGCGCGACTGCGAGATACCGCCGTTCGCTACCGGGGCTGAGGGTCACGACGCCGAGACGGGCTCGACGTCGTCGGGGATCGCGTCCCCTCGGCCGGGCGTGGTGGCGCCGGGTGGCTTCGAGGCGGCCCACACGACCAGGAATCCCGCCGCGACGATGGCCACCGTGAGTGCCGTCCACTGGGACCCGGTGAAGGGGCCGAAGCGCTTGTCGATCCGGAGCGAGTCCTCGAGCAGCCGGATACAGCCGTAGGACAGCGCGAACACGAGCGTGGCGACGCCCTCCCGGCGCGTGGAGCCGATGAACCACCACAGGAACGCGAACAGGAGGCCGGCGAGCAGCATGTCGTAGAGGGCCGTCTGGTGGACGCCGAGCCCGCGTGCGACGACCTCGCCTCCGTCGCGGAGGACCGCCTGGGTGCGATCGATCGTCTGGGTGAAGGTGTCCTGCAGCACCGCGGTGCATCGACCGCCCGTGTCGGCGACTTCCGGCGTACAGGAGAACGGCGGGGCGAGCGTGCCACCCTCATACGTCCACGCGAGCAGCCACGACGTCGGTTTGCCCAGGTGGTCGCCGATGATCAGGTCGCCGATACGACCCACCGAGATGCCGAGCGCGAGTCCCGGCACGATCGCGTCGGCGATCTGGAAGAACCGGAAGCGATACGCCTGCCGTTTGATGTTGACCGCGTTCGCGATCGTGGCCCCGGCGATGCCGCCGAGCAGCGAGATCCCGCCCTTCCAGATCTGGACCCACTCGAGGGGGCTCTCGAACTCGGAGACGTGCGCGATCACGTAGGCGACGCGCGCGCCGACCACGGCCCCGATCAGGGACCAGAACACCACGGAGTTCGCGGCCTCCACGGGGACACCGCGGCGGACCACGAGCTTCGTGAAGAGCCAGGCACCGACCATGAAGCCGACGGCGATGCCGAGCCCGTGCGGGGAGATCGCGATCGAGTCGCCGAAGCGGAAACGGTCGAGCACGGGCCAGCCGACGGACGCGAGGGAGGCGGGCACCGACGAAGTCTATCCAGGGCCCGTTGGGCCGCGGAGGCCCGCTCCGGCGCCCGGCCAGACCCTGGCGACGGCTCGGCCGAACAGGAAGCCACTCGCCACGTCGCTCGGGTAGTGGACGCCGAGCGAGACGCGGGACGCGGCGACCGACGCGTCCAGACCCGTGAGCGCCACGCGCCCGATGACGCCGATCCCGAGCTCGCGGGCCGCGATCCGCGTGAACGTGGTGAGCACCGCCGGGTGGCTGGAGGGCCACGACGTTCCGTGGGGCTCCGCGATCATCCGGCGGGCCCCCTCCGGGTTCGAATGGAACGGACGTGGCCGATCCACGACCCGCTTCACGCCCTGGAGGAGGAGCCAGGTGGCGCCCGCGCCCGCCAGGGCGCGGGTACCCTCGCGGCGGCGGCCGGCGAG
>DATFGG010000133.1:0-2439 GCA_035249665.1 Actinomycetota bacterium
TGGTCGGCAAGTCGCTCGCTGCCGCGCGCATGATGAAGGACGGGCTCCTGAACCTGCACAAGCGGGGATCGCGCTTCCTGTGGCGTCTCCGCGTCTGGCGCTGCGAGCGCTGACGCGCTCGTCGTCCGGCGCCTAGTTCTCCGGCCCCTCGTTCTCTGGCGCCTCGTTCTCTGGCCGCAGCACGGCCACGGCACGCACCTCGTACCCCGCCTCCCGGAGAAGGTCCGCGCCTCCGCGATCGATCGCGAGGAGGATCGCCACGATCTCCGCGCCGGCCGCTTCGAGCACCTCCGCCGCTGCCCGCACCTGATGGCCGGTCGTCGACACGTCCTCGATCAGCACGACCTTCGCTCCGGCCTCGACCACGCCCTCCACCTGTGCCCTCGTCCCGTAGTCCTTCGCCTGCTTCCGGACGACGGTCACCGGCAGTCCGGTCTCGAGGGAGACGGCCGCGACGAGGAGCATCGCGGCGCCCTCGGGAGCGCCGAGCACGGTGACGCCTGTCGGGAGGAGTGCCGCGGTGGCCTTGGCGACGTCGCGCAACAGCGTGGGGTCCGTGAGGAATCGGAACTTGTCGAAGTACACAGACGACCGTTGCCCGCTCGAGAGCACGAAGTCCCCGCGCAGCTCCGAGGCGGCCACCATCCGCCGCACGAGGTCGTCTCCGGTGGGCGGCGGAGTCGTGGTCACAGGGCGGATAGCATACGGGCGTGGGTCGTCGCGACGGCCAGCGAGACGGCTGGTACGGAACCGTCGGGCGGCCGGCGTTCTTCGCGCTCCCTCCCGAAGCGTCGCACCGCGTCGCCACCTCGCTGCTGTCCCTGCCCCTGCCGTGGGAGCGGATCGGTGGCGTGGTGGACGATCCCTCCCTCGAGGTCGACCTCTGTGGGATCCGCCTCCGGAACCCGATCGGCCTCGCCGCGGGCTTCGACAAGACGTGCCGGCACCTCGGCTCCCTCGGGAGGCTGGGGTTCGGCTTCGTCGTGGGTGGGACGATCACGCGGGCGTCGAGGGAGGGGAACGCCAAGCCGAGGATCGTCCGAGCGACGGAGCGCCGCGCGATCGTGAACTCGATGGGCCTCCCGAATCCCGGGGCCGAGGCCGCCGCCGAGAACCTTTCGCGCGCCCCCGCCACCGCGGCACGGGTGGCCAGCGTCGCGGACGAGGACCTGTCGATGGCGATCGAGAGCGTGGAGCTCCTCGCGCCCCATGTCGACGGGATCGAATTGAACGCGAGCAGCCCGAACGCGCCATGGCGGCACGACCCCGCGCACATGACCCGGCTGCTGGAGGCGTTCCGAGGGCGCACGGACCGACCCCTCCTGCTGAAGCTCCCGCCGTTCACCACGGATGAGGAGCGCGCGACGGTTCTGGACCTCGCTCGGGCGGCCGTGGTGGCGGGCGCCCACGGGCTCGTGTGCTCGAACACGCTCCCGATGGAGGAGCCTCGACTGGCGACCGGCCGCGGGGGTCTCTCCGGTGGTCCACTGACCGAGCAGACCCCGAGAACCGTCTCGGATGTGGCCGCCGCGATCGGCGGCCGGGTTCCCATCGTTGCCTGCGGAGGCATCTTCACGTCGGAGGACGTGCGCCGGTGCCTCGATGCGGGAGCGTCGGCGGTGCAGCTCTACACGAGCCTGATCTATCGCGGCCCGGGGATCGTCGGATCCCTCACGCGTGGCCTGCTCCCCGGACGTGCTCCCGCCTGACCGACAAGCGACGCAACCCCGTTGCACGCCTCGGCCTTCGCGGTCAAGATTGCCGGGTTCGCCACGCTGCGGGTCAGAGAGGGGGAAGCGGCGAGTGGCTGAAGCTGCCCGGAGGGATGAGGCGGCCGTCGAGACGGTCGGCGCAGCGGCGGTCGCGCTCGAGGACGTGGTGAAGCGCTTCGGCGACGTGGTCGCGGTCGATGGGGTCAGCCTGGACGTGCGTCCTGGAGAGTTCTTCTCGCTGCTCGGGCCGTCGGGATCGGGCAAGACCACCTGCCTGCGGATGATCGCGGGGTTCGAGCAGCCCACGTCGGGGCGGATCTTCCTGGACGGGCGCGACGTCTCGGATCTCCCGCCGTTCGAGCGTGACGTCAACACGGTCTTCCAGGATTACGCCCTCTTCCCGCACATGACGGTGGCCCAGAACGTGGGCTACGGGCTGATGGTCCGCAAGCTCCCCGCCAGCGAGCGGGCGGGTCGCGTCGTCGACGCCCTCGAGATGGTCCGCCTCGGACATCTCCGCGATCGCAAGCCGGGGCAGCTGTCGGGTGGCCAGCGGCAGCGCGTGGCGCTCGCCCGCTCCCTCGTCATGCGCCCCAAGGTGCTCCTCCTCGATGAGCCCCTGGGCGCGCTCGATCTCAAGCTCCGCCAGGCGATGCAGATCGAGCTGAAGGAGATCCAGGAAGAGGTCAGCCTCACCTTCCTCTACGTGACGCACGATCAGGAGGAG
>DATFGG010000134.1:0-5404 GCA_035249665.1 Actinomycetota bacterium
GATCGCGGCCCTGCTCGCGGCCAGACGTTCCAACGACGCCTCGAGCGAGGCTCGCGGGTTCTCCCCGTCGAGGTCGGTCCGGAGCCCGCTGCCGGGGAGCGACGCGGGCAGCGCCTCGCGGACGTTCCGCCTCGCGAGGAGTATCTCCTCGGCCTGCGTCCGGTCGATCAGTCCGAGCTCCTCTCGGAGCGGGACGTCGGCTCCCCGCCAGAAGCCTGCCCACGTCGGCATGTCGTGGGTGTTCAATGCTGCGACGCTCTCGGCCGGTGGTTCGGGGAGCCCGCCGCTGCCTGCCTCGCGCTGCGCGACGTAGGTCCGGAGCATCCCGTGGGCCCGCATCGCCGGGCGAACGGCTCCCGGGACGGTGCCGAGATCCTCGCCGACCACCACCGCCTCCGCCTCGTTCGCCGCCATCGAGAGGAGTGCGTACCACTCCTGGGCCCGATACCGGACGTAGACGCCGTCCTTGGCCCCGGCGCCTCGCGGGACCCAGTAGAGGCGGTGCAGCCCGATCACATGGTCGACCCGCGCGATCGCAGCGTAGCGGAACAGCGTCCGGAACATCTCGTCGTGGTACCGGTAGCCGGCTTCGCGCGCCCCGTGCGGATGCGGTGGGGGGGCGCCCCAGTCCTGTCCTTGCGACCAGAACGCGTCCGGTGGTGCGCCGGCTGCGACGTCCGGCGCGAACGAGGATCGTTCGCGCCAAACGTCGTAGCCGGCGCCGTTCACGCCGATCGGGAGATCGAGCATGAGGCCGCCGCCGGCGGCTCCCGCCCCGTCGGCTGCCTCGGCCAGCTGCTGCGTCGCCACCCACTGGACGTACAGGTGGTAGCGCGCGCGATCGTCCTCGAGCGCGTCCCCGGGGAGCGAGCCGTCCCGCTCCGCGTCGGGCCAGGCGCCCCACCACGACCCGCGCCGCTCGACCTCGGCACGGAAGCGCGCGTAGTCGGCGGCGCGCGGGTTCCGCGCGAACTCGGCGAGTCCGGCGGGAGGCGTCCCCCTGAATGCTTGCTGCGCCAGAGGGTCGAGGATCGTCCGCTTCGCTGCCGCCACGGCCGGATGATCGGAGAGGTCGGCCTTGCGCAGCCGCGCGATCCGCTCGCGGAGGGCCGGATCGTCCAGCGCCTCACTTGCCGCGTCGGACGCCTCCAGGCCGGGTGCCCGGGTGACGTCGATGTAGGTCTCGTTCCAGAACAGGCGACTCGCGGGCGAGTACGGGCTCGGCTCGAGCATCGACTCCTCGAGGAACTGGGCGAACAGCGGCAGCGTCGCCGTCACCGACCCGCCCAGACCTTCGACCCAATGCCGCAGGTCGCCGAGGTCGGTGAAGCTGCCGACCCCCCAGTCGTCCTCGGCGCGGAGCGCGTAGAGCGGAGCGAAGACCCCCCACCACCGGCCGGGCGGCCGTGGGCACTTCCTCGGCGCAGACAGGACGAGCGCCTGAACCGTGGTTCCCTCGGTGTCCAGCCACAGCGTGTGTCGCCCTGCGGGAAGCGTGCGGCCGATCCCGATGCGCGCGGGGACGGATCCCGCCTCCCCCGCACCCGTCACGGTCGGCGTGGCCTCGTCCCATCGGTCGGGCTCCTCGCCTTCGGGGGCGAGCCCGAAGCGGAGGGGCCGCCCGGCGCCCGACGCCGGGACGCGCACGTCGACCTCGCGCACCCGTCCGCCCCACGCGACGATCACGGGCTCGATCCGCCGGCGGGCGAGCTCCTCGTGGCGGATCCGGAGCGCAGCCGGCGCATCCCGGAGCGACGCGATCGGGGCGCCCATCGCCCCGAGCACGGCGATGATGCTGTCCACGCTCGCGTGCACGCGCTTCCCGTGCACGTTCCGGTAGCTCTCCTGGACGTCGTAGAGACGAGCGAGCTCCCGCAACGCCCGGCGGTCCTCGGTCATGGGCCTTCGTCCAGCAGGTCGAGGAGGCCCCGCACCGGCACCGGCAGCCAATCGGGGCGGTTGTCGAGCTCGTAGCCGACCTCGTACACGGCCTTGTCGAGCAGCTGCGCGTGCAGCAGCCTCCGGGTCTCCTCCTCGGTCTCCGGCAGCAGCGGACTGTCTCCCACGACGTCGAAGTAGTGATCGAGGTAGGTGGCGGAGACCCAATGGGTCCAGGCCTGCGCCCAATCGGCGAGCGAGCTCTTCTCTTCCTGGGAGAGATCCTGGACCCACGGCCAGCGCATCGCCGTTCGGGTCGCGTAGTCGAAGGAACGGAGCATCCCGGCCACGTCTCGGAGCGGGGAGCGCTTGATCCGCCGTTCGCTGAGCGGTCGGGCGGGCTCGCCCTCGAAGTCGATGATGATGAAATCTCGGCCGGTCCACAGGACCTGGCCGAGGTGGAAGTCTCCGTGGATCCGGGTGCGCTGCCCGCTGATCCGCTCTCCCGTGACCACCGCGTATCGGGAGAGGAGCTCGTCCTCGCGAGCGAGCAGCTCTTCGACCTCGGGCCCGACCTGGTGCTGGCTGAGGCGGCGGAGCGTCGCCACCGCCTGGGAGCGCATCGATTGGTACATCGAGCGCTGGTACATCCGCGTGACCGGCTCGGGCGCGAACACGGGATCGTCGGGCCGCGAGCCGAGCGCGAGATGCAGCTGAGCGGTCCGGCGACCCAGGAGCCACGCCGATCCGAGGAAAGGCCCGATCAGGTCGTACGTGAGCAGGGACGGCAGCTCGCCCACCATGTCCATCACCGAGCGCTCCACACGGGGGACCGGCTGGTCGGCGGGGAGGGCCAAGGCTCGCTCGAACGACTCCCGGACGGCATCGAGCGCGTAGGCCCAGGCATCGCCCTCGTTCTGGACGTAGCCCTGCAGGATCGCGATCGTCGATCCCTTGCCCTCGTCGGGCATCTCGATCGCGCCGGCCGCGGGTGCCGCGTGACGGAAGACCGTGCGATCGGTCAGGAAGCGGCCGACCTCGAGCTCCGGATTGATGCCCTCCTCGAGTCGACGGAACAGCTTCATCACGAGGCGGTCCTCGAACGTCACCGAGGTGTTGCTCTGCTCCCCCCAGCTGACCTGGGGCTCGAGCGGGCCGGTCCCACGCAGCCGGATGAAGCCCTCTGCACGGGTTCCGGCGACCCGGCGTCGTTGGCCGCGCGCGACGCGCCGGCGCTCGATCATCTCCAGCAAGGCGCCGGCGAACGCCGCATCCCGCAGCCCGTCGACGACCAGCCAGACGCCGTCGGCCGCCTCGACCCGCGCCACCACGTATTCGGGGCCGATGTCGTCACCCTCCCGCCTGCCGGCGAGTGGGAGGGCGTAGGTCGCCGGCTCCCCTTCAGTGAACGCCACGTCGACGAGCGCGATCACGCCCTGGCCGTCGCTGCCGCGGACCCGGATCGTGTCGGCGATCGTCACGGTGGACACCCGCCTGCCTTTCGCCCCGAACCAGCGCTGTCGGACCAGGAAGCGGGGGAGGGATCGCTCGAGGGCGCCCCGCCCGGGAGGGTCGAGCACCGCGTCCCACGACTCGGACGAGGTGAGGTTCGGAACGGGCGAAGAGAGGATCTCCTCCTCGCGCTCGTCCGGCTGGAGCCGGAACCAGAAGTAGCCGTACGGTCCCAGCGTGATGAAGTAGGGGAGCTGGCCGATCCGTGGGAAGTGGGTCGGGCCGAAGAGCTCGACCGGGACCTGGCCGTCGAAGCGCGACAGGTCCAGCTCCACGAACTGCGCGCTCCGCGACAGGTTCGCCACGACGAGCGTGCGGTCCTCTCCGAACGTGCGGAGGAACGTGACCACCTTCCGGTTCTCCGGATAGAGGAACTCGATGTCGCCGCGCGAGAGCGAGGGAGAGCGCCTCGCCGCGCCGATCAGTCGACGCATCCACCACAGGAGCGACGTCGGGTTGTTCTGCTGCGCCTCGACGTTGACGGCCGATGGGTGATGCTCCGGGTCCGCGACGAGGGGGAGGTAGAGGCGCTGTGGGTTCGCGGCGGAGAACCCCGCGTTCCGGTCCTGGTTCCATTGCATCGGCGTCCGCACGCCGTTGCGATCGCCGAGGTAGATGTTGTCGCCCATCCCGATCTCGTCGCCGTAGTAGATGACCGGTGTGCCGGGCAGCGAGAACAGCAGCGCGTTCATCAGCTCGATCCGGCGCCGGTCGTTGCCGAGGAGCGGGGCCAGGCGGCGCCGGATCCCCAGGTTCACCCGCGCCTGCGGGTCGCCGGCGTAGACCCGGTACATGTAGTCGCGCTCCTCGTCGGTGACCATCTCGAGCGTGAGCTCGTCATGGTTGCGGAGGAACGTCGCCCATTGTCCGCTCTCCGGGATCGGGGGCGTCTGGTTCAGGATGTCGATCAGCGGGAACCGATCCTCCATCCGGTTCGCCATGAACATCCGCGGCATCAGTGGGAAGTGGAACGCCATGTGGCAGCGGTCTCCGTTCCCGAAGTACGCGACGGCGTCCTCCGGCCACTGGTTGGCTTCCGCGAGCAGCATCCGATCTTCGAACGAGGCGTCGACGTGGCGCCGCAGATCCGACAGGAACCGCATCGTCTCCGGGAGGTTCTCGCCGTTCGTGCCCTCCCGCTCGAACAGGTAGGGGACGGCGTCCAGCCGCAGCCCGTCCACTCCGAGCCCCAGCCAGAAGTCGACGACGTCGAACATCGCCGCGCGGACTCGCGACTCGTCGAAATTGAGATCCGGCTGATGGGAGTAGAAGCGATGCCAGTAGTACTGAGCGGCGACCTGGTCCCACGCCCAGTTCGACGACTCGAAGTCGCTGAAGATCACGCGCGCGTCGGGGTACCCCTCCGGCGTGTCGGCCCAGACGTAGAAGTTGCGTTGCCAGGAGTCCGGCTTCGCCGAGCGGGCCCGCTGGAACCACGGGTGCTCGTCCGACGTGTGGTTCATCACGACCTCGGTGATCACCCGCAGGTCGCGTCGGTGGGCCTCTTTGAGGAACGTCCGGAAGTCGCGCATCGTGCCGTAGGCGGGATGGATCGCCTTGTACGCCGAGATGTCGTAGCCGTCGTCCTTGAGCGGAGACGGGTAGAACGGCAGGAGCCACACGGCGGTCGCGCCCAGGTCCCGGATGTGGTCGAGTCGTTGGACGAGCCCCGCCAGATCGCCCACACCGTCGGCGTTGCTGTCCTGGTAAGCGCGTACGTGAAGCTCGTAGATCACGGCGTCCTGGTACCAACGCGACGGTGCGCCGAGGGAGGCGAGATCCTTCGCGGGTCCGGTCGTGGGATCGGTCGCCGTGGCCGACGCGGGACTCTCGGATGCCGACGGCTCCGCGGTCGTTGGCACGCGAGGCGTCACGGTGTCCGGCCCTCGCCGGGTTCGATCGCGAGGACGTGACCCGGCTGATGCCCGGGATGCAGCTCGACGAAGTTCCGTGCTCCGGTCCACGAGAACGTCTCCCCCCCGAGGAGGTCACGCGCGGTGAAGGGCGCGTCCCA
>DATFGG010000135.1:0-12823 GCA_035249665.1 Actinomycetota bacterium
GCGGATACGACCACGCGGCCGCCCCGCAGCTCGCTCTCGATCCGGATCGGCCCATCGCTCGCCCACCACACCAACGCCTCCGTGAACGCGAGGAGCGTCGTCTTCAGCCGGCCGCCGTCGAGCATCACCTTGGCTCCGGCCCCTTCGGCCCACTCGATCTGGGGGTGTTCCGGGTCGCGGGACTGCTGCTCGGTGATCTGGCGTACCACGTCGGACACGTCCACGAGCTCGGCGAACGACTGGAAGGTCCCGCTCATCACCCTGGCGGCGTCGAGGAGCTGGCGGACGATCGTGTCCATGCGGTCGGCGTCGTGGACGATGCCGGTGAGCATCAGGTCGCGCTGCTCGTCCGTCATGTCCGTCCATCGCTTGCCGAGCGCGTAGCCGAACCCCTTCATGGCCGTCAGCGGCGACCGGATGTCGTGCGCGGCGGCCGCGACCAGCGCCTCGAGGGTTCCGGTGGTCGCACGGCTTCGCCGGACCCATTCGAACAGACAGACCGTGGCGGCGGCCGCGAGGTTGAGGCTCTCCGCGCGGCCCGCCTGGGGCACGCGCACACGTCGCTCGACCGTCCCGAGGATCTCGGCGGGGAGCCCGTGCGCCTCGTTCCCGAAGACGAACGCGGGCGAGGGCGGGAGCTGCGCTTCGAACAGGTCCTCGTCGCCGTGCATGTCCATGGCGACGATGGTGAACCCTCGGGCCCGGAGGGTCGCGACGGCGCCCTCCGTCGAGACGTCCCGCACCACCGGGACGTGGAAGATCGAGCCAGCCGACGCGCGGACGCTCTTGGCGTTGTACGCGTCCACCGAGTTGCCGGCGAACACGACGCCGGCGGCGCCCGCGGCATCGGCCGAGCGGAGGATCGTGCCCGCGTTGCCGGGATCCCGGACCTCGTGCAAGAGGGCCACCACGCCGGGTGGGCCCAAGGCGTCGAGGGTCACGTCGACGAACGGTGCGATCCCCACGACGCCCTGTGGGGTGACGGTGGACGTCAGCCGTTCCATGACGCGCTCCGTGACGTGGTCGACGATCACGCCGGCCTGCTTCGCCCGGATCGCGAGCGGGTCGAGATCGTCCTCCACGAACAGCGACTCGAGGCGTCCGTCTTCGGCCAGAGCCTCGGCCACCGCCTGCGCGCCCTCGACGAGGAAGCGACGATCCGCTTCGCGGAGGGCTCGCTTCTTCAACCGGACGGCGGCGACGATCTTCGGATTCCTGCCGGACGTCAACACGGCGACTCGCGCGCCCCTCGCACGGGCGAAGTGTACGCGGGCCCCAACGGCCGCTAGGAGTCGGAGGGACCCGACGCCTTCGCGGTCTCGACGAGCTGCGCGAAGGCCCCCGGGTCACGGACCGCCAGGTCGGCGAGGATCTTGCGGTCGACCTCGACGCCGGCGGCGTGCAGCCCGCTCACGAAGCGGGAGTACGAGAGCCCGTGTGGGCGGACCGCCGCGTTGATGCGCGTGATCCAGAGGCGGCGGAACTGTGCCTTGCGGTCCCGGCGGTCGCGGTAGGCATACATGCCGGAGTGCATGACCTGTTCCTTGGCCACCCGGAGGCGCTTGCGGCGGCTCCCCGTGTAGCCCTTGGCGGCCTCGAGGATCTCTCGGCGCTTCTTCTTCGCATGCACCGAACGCTTGATACGCGCCATCGATCACTCCCCCAGCAGCCGCTTGACGGTCTTGGCGTCGGCTTTCGCGCCGACCTCGGCCATGCCCTCGACGCGGCGGCGGCGCGACGACGACTTCTTCGTGAGCATGTGATTGCCCGTGGCCTTGCGGTGGAGCACCTTGCCGTTCCGGGTGATCCGGAACCGCTTCGCGGTGGCTCGGTGGCTCTTGTTCTTCGGCATCGACTATCCCTCGTCCGTCTCCGCCGCGGTGGCGACCGGCTCGCCATCGACGACGGCTGATTCGCGAGCCCGAGCGCGGGCGAGCTGCTCCATGTACCGCTTGTTGGGCGAGATCACCATGATCATGTTCCGCCCCTCCTGCTTCGGCATCGACTCCACGGTCGCCATCTCACCCAGGTCTCCCACCAAGCGGTCCAGGATCTTGCGCCCGAGTTCCGTATGCGTCATCTCGCGACCCCGGAACATGATGGTCACCTTCACCTTGTGCCCGCCCCGGAGGAACCGTTCGACGTGGCCCTTCTTCGTGCCGTAGTCGTGCGCGTCGATCTTGGGACGGAACTTGATCTCCTTGAGCTCGGTGCGGGCCTGCTTCTTCCGAGCTTCCTTCTGACGGATGTCTCGCTCGTACTTGAACTTGCCGTAGTCCATGATCCGACAGACCGGCGGGTTCGCCTGGGGTGCAACCTCGACGAGGTCCAGGTCGAGCTCGCGTGCCCTGCGGACGGCTTCCTGGGTCGCGACCACCCCGATCTGCTCGCCGTCGGCGCCCACGAGGCGCACCTGGGGAGATCGGATCCTGTCGTTCAAGCGTGGCTCGGTCGAGACCCCGCATCACTCCCTTCGAAAACGAAGCACCGGGCCAGCCGGTGCTTGTGGCGGATCAGAAGGAACACGTGCGCAGAGTATAGGGCCAAAATCAAGGGGAGAGCCTCTGACGCTGTCATGCACCTCACCAGTCCGGCTCGAGGGAGCGTCCGTACGCATCCTGGAGGCGCTGCGTGTCGTCCTCGGTGGTGTAGCCGTATGCGACCTCCAGGATCCGTCCCGGATCGGAGCCGTTGCAGCGGATGCGATGCGCCTGCTCCGCGGGGATCACGAACTCCTCGCCCGGTCGTGCGTCGACGGTCCGATCACCGATGTCGATCGAGAGGCCTGGGTCCAGGACCACCCACGTTTCATCGCGCATCCGGTGGTAGTGGACGCTCGTCTCCTGACCGGGCTCCACCGTGATGACCCGGACCGACGACGGCTGGTTGAGGGCGTACGTGACCACTCTCCCCCAGGGCTTCTCCACGATCATCGTGTGCTCCCTTCCCCCTGTTCCCGTTGGGTCCCGCCGGGCAACCGGTCGAGCAGGTCGGCCATCTCCAGCGCGGCCTCCGCGGCGTCCCATCCCTTGTTGCCGTGGGGCCCTCCGGCCCGGGCCTCCGCGTCGGCCAGGGACTCGGTCGCCAAGACCTCGAAGACGACGGGGATCCCCGTCGTCCTGCTGACATCGGCGATCCCACGCGCCGCCTCGCCGGCCACGAGATCGAAGTGGGCCGTTTCGCCCCGGACCACGGCGCCCAGGCAGATCACCGCGTCGTAGTCGCCGGTAGAGGCCAGGCGGCGCGCCACGACCGGGATCTCGAAGGCGCCCGGAACCCAGGCGACGTCGACGGCATCGTCGGCGACCCCGCGGGCACGGAGCCCGCCGAGCGCGCCTTCCAGGAGCTTCGCGCTGACGTGCTCGTGGAACCTCGAGACGACGACGCCGACGCGCCGCCCGGCGCCCTCCGGGGCGCCCCTCGACACCGTCATGCTCGCGCTTCCACCTCGTCGATCGCCGGCCCGTCCACCTCGGGGAGATCCAGGAGATGACCGAGCTTCTCCCGCTTGGCCCGGAGGTAGCCGACGTTCTGCGGCGTCGGATCCGTCTGCAGCGGCAGCCGCTCGTTGATCGCGAGGCCATGCCCCTCGAGGCCCGCCCGCTTCTCCGGGTTGTTCGTCAGCAGTCGCATGGATCGGACCCCGAGGTCGTACAGGATCTGGGCCCCGATGCCGTAGTCGCGTTGATCGGCCGGGAACCCGAGCTCGAGGTTCGCCTCCACCGTGTCGCGACCGCGATCCTGGAGGGCGTAGGCGCGGAGTTTGTGCGTGATGCCGATCGCGCGACCCTCGTGCCCGCGGACGTAGAGGATCACCCCACGCCCCTCACGTCCGATCAACTCCATCGCCCGGTCGAGCTGCCCCCCGCAGTCACACCGGAGAGATCCGAACACGTCGCCCGTGAGGCACTCGGAGTGCACGCGGGTCAGGACGTTCTGGCCGTCATCGATGTCGCCCATCACCAGGGCGACGTGCGTCCGCGCGTCGGTCACGCTCTCGTACGCGATCGACCGGAACTCGCCGTGGCGCGTGGGGATGTTCGCCTCGGCCACCTTGGTCACGAGCACCTCGTTCCGGCGGCGGTGCTCGATCAGATCGGCGATCGAGATGATCCTCAGATCGTGCGTGCGGGCGAACCGCTCCAGGTCCGGGAGCCGCGCCATCGTGCCGTCCTCGTTCACGGTCTCGCACAGGACGCCGGCCGGGAAGAGGCCGGCCAGCCGCGCGAGGTCAACGGCAGCCTCGGTGTGTCCGGCCCGTTTGAGGACACCGCCTTCCCGATAGCGGAGAGGGAAGACGTGACCCGGTCGCGACAGGTCGCCCGGCTCGGTCTCGGGATCGATGATCGCCCTGATCGTGCGTGCGCGATCCGCGGCCGAGATGCCCGTCGTGACGCCGATCCGCGCGTCGACGGACACGGTGAAGGCGGTCCGTCGGGAATCGGTGTTCGCCGCCACCATCAGGGGGATCTCGAGCTCGTCGAGTCGTTCGCCGATCACCGGCATGCAGATCACCCCGCTCGTGTGGCGGACGATGAACGCGATCGCCTCCGGAGTCACGCGCTCCGCGGCCATGATCAGATCGCCCTCGTTCTCCCGGTCGGCGTCGTCGACGACGATCACCATCCGACCCCGGCGGATCTCGTCGATCGCCTCGGGGATCGAGGCGAAGACACTCGTTTCGCTGAGCGCGCTCATGCCGTTCGTTCCTTTCTCGGTCGGACGACGGTCGCGCCGTCGGTGAGGTACTCGAGGTTCCGGGCCACGTACTTGGCGACGATGTCGACCTCCACGTTCATCCGGTCGCCCTCGCGAACCGAGCCGAGCGTGGTGGCGCGCACGGTGTGCGGGATCAACGCGATGTCGATCACGTCGCCGTGGAGGGCCGCCACGGTCAGGCTCACCCCGTCGAGCGCGATCGATCCCTTCTCCACGACGTGGCGGAGCAGGACCCTAGGGAGTCGCACCGAGAGCCGGACGCCATCCCCACCCTCGGGTCGGACGGCGATCACCTCGGCGACGCCATCCACGTGCCCCTGCACGAGATGGCCTCCGAGGCGAGAAGCGAGCGTGGCCGGTCGTTCCAGGTTCACCGCGTCCCCGGGACCGAGCGGACCGAGCTTCGTCCGCGCCAACGTCTCCTCCGAGAGGTCGAAGGAGAGCTGCTCGCCCTGGAGCTCGACGACCGTGAGACAGACGCCGTCGATCGCGATCGAATCTCCGATCGATGCGTCCGCGGCCGTGACCGAACCGCGAACGACCAGCCGCTCCCCGTCGCGCGTGACCACGGTTCCGAGCTCCTCAATGATCCCGGTGAACATCGGCCACCACCTTCAGGTCCCGATCGAGGCGTTCCACGGACACGAGATCGAGCTGCGGCGCCTTCGCGAGCGTCGGCGCGCCCGCCCCGGCCAACCACCCCGGTGCGTCGCGGCCGCCGATCAACGTTGGCGCGAGGTAGAGGACGATCTGATCCACGACGCCCTCGCGGATCGCGCTCCAGGCGAGCGTCGGGCCGCCCTCCAACAGCACACCCTGGATGTCCCGCTTGCCGAGGATCTCCGCCAGCGCCGGCAGTGACACACCGCTATCGTCGCGGTCCACCACCGTCACGTCCGCGCCGGCGTCGAGCCATTCCTGACGCCTCGACGGCGATGAGAGCTCGGTCGTCGCCACCAGCGTCGGCGCAGCCTCGTCGAAGGCGCGCCCCTCCCCCGTGACCCGGCCGGACGGATCGACGATGACCCGGAGCGGGGGACGCGCCGTCGTGTACGCGGCGTCTCGCACCGTCAACCGAGGATCGTCTGCGAGGGCGGTCCCTGAGCCCACCACGAGGGCATCGGACCATGCGCGCAACCGCTGGACGTCCGCCCTTGCCTTCTCCCCGGTGATCCACGTCGATGAGCCGTCACGGGCCGCGGCCTTCCCGTCGAGCGACGATGCCATCTTGAGCACGACGAACGGACGGCCCGAGCGCACGTGGGTCGTGAACGCGAGGTTCTGACGGACGGCCTCGGGCTCGAGCAGCCCCTCCTCGACGGCGAGCCCCGCCTCGCGGAGCGCACGGAGCCCGCTTCCGTCGACGATGGGATTCGGGTCGCGACTGGCTGCGATCACACCCTCGACACCCGCGGCGATCAGGGCTCGCGTACACGGCGGCGTCCGGCCGTGATGATCACACGGCTCGAGGGTCACGAACGCCGTCGCGCCAGCAGCTCGATCTCCGGCGAGGCGCAGCGCCATGGCTTCGGCGTGTTCCGTGCCGGGGCCTTCGTGCCACCCCTCGCCCACCGCCCGCCCGTCGCGCACGAGCACACAGCCGACCAGCGGATTTGGTGAGACGCGCCCCCAGCCTCGCGTCGCGAGCTCCAACGCCCGACGCATGTGCCGCTCCCGGTCCACGCTCCTCCGTTCCCCGGGAGCGGGAGTGGACGAGAGCGGGAAGGCGCTGCGAGACCGCACGCGGCGGCCCCTCGCGCCTGTTCCCTCCCATCCCGACTCTCACGGTCGGTCCCGGGATCGCACCGGGTCAACCCTCGCGTGGCTCGCGAGGGGTCGCGGACTGTCACCGCCGGTGGGGAATCGCACCCCGCCCCGGAAACAGGCTTTCGCCCAGTATAGGACGGCGCCTCCGGTCGGGACCGGGTCGGCCGCGGCGCCAAGAACGGGCGCGAGGAACGGAGGCTACGGCGCGCGGCGGTCGACGGCGTACGACGAGCCGCCGTCGCGCTTGGCGAACTGCTTCATCTCGGTGGCCACGGCGACGGCCTCGCCGTAGTGGGCGAAGGCGCGCTTGGACGTCGTGGCGATCCCCACGGACACGCTCACCAACGGGATGTCCTGCTCGACGCCCTTCCGGTCTTCCATCCGGACGAAGCCCCGGTCGAGATCGTCGTCCTCGTAGTAGAGCGCGCGATCCGTGTCGAAGCGGTCACAGACCGCCTTGGCGACGTCTTCCGCGACGTCCGGCTCCACGACCGCCACGAAGTCGTCGCCGCCGACGTGACCCACGAACCCGTCCGTATCGTTCGCCATCACGGCGTCCTGGATCATCCGGGCCGTGCCCTGGATCAACCGGTCGCCGCGGACGAAGCCGTACTTGTCGTTGTACGTCTTGAAGTTGTCGAGATCGACGTACAGGACCGCGAACGGACGGTGTTCGCGCACCTGGCGCTCGATCTCCTCCTGGATGCGGATGTTCCCCGGCAGGCCCGTCAGCGGTGAGAGGTTGCGCATCTCCTTCGCGCGTCGGAGCGTTCCCTTCACGCGGGCGAGGAGCTCGATCGGATCGAAGGGCTTGATGATGTAGTCGTCCGCGCCGGACTGGAGTCCCGTGACCTTGTCCGAGGAGAGCGCCTTCGCGGTGAGCATGATGATGCTGGTGTTCGCGGTCTGCGGATTCTTCCTGAGCCGCTGTGCCACCTCGAAACCGTCGAGCCTCGGCATCATCACGTCGAGGAGCACGAGGTCGGGACGGATCTCGGTCGCGCGCTCGAGCGCCTCCTCGCCGTCGCCGGCGACGGAGACCTCGTAGCCGGCCGAGCGGAGGTTCACCTCCACGAACCGCGCGATGTCCGGATCGTCGTCGACGACGAGGATCGTCTCCGGCATCAGTCCGCCTCTCTGCGGTGGTCCGAAGGTCCGTGCGATCCCGCGTCGTCGCCTCGGGCGATCGCGGCGAGCGTCCGGGCGGCCTCCACCTTGTCCGGAGCCTGGTAGATCCCGGACGCGGAGACGAGCACGGTCGCTCCCGCGTCCACGGCTCGCTGCGCGTTGTCCACCTTCACCCCGCCGTCGATCTCGACGTCGACGGGGAGCCCTCGCCGATCCACCTCGGCCCGGACGGAGGCGATCCGCGGATAGACGTCCGGATCGAGCTCCTGGCCGCTCCACCCGGGCCGGATGCTCATCAGCATCAGGTCGTCGAGCTGATCCAGGTACGGGAACGCAGCGTCCACCGGCGTCTCGAGGTTCAGCGTCACGCCGGTGCGGAGGCCGGCGGCGCGAGCCTTGGCGATGGCCGGCTCCGGATCGGCGACCGCCTCGTGGTGGAACGAGACGACGTCGAGGCCCGCGTCCGCGAGCTCCTCGAAGTAGGCGGCCGGCTCATCCACCATCAGGTGGCCGTGGAGCACACGATCGGTCCATCGGCGAAGCGAGGCAACGACAACCGTGCCCAGCGTGATCGGAGGAACGAAGTGACCGTCCATGATGTCGATGTGGATGATGTCGGCATAGGGCTCGACCAGCTTGACCTCGTCGGCCAGGTGGGCGAGGTCCGAGGACAGGATGGATGCCGCCAGCTTCCCCATGTGTGCGCGATTGTAAGCGGCGACGCCTACCGGCAGCGTCAAGCGGTCCGCTCGAACGCTGCGACGAACATGCCGTCCGTGCCGTCGCGATGGGGCCAGAGACGGTGACGGATCGCCGGAGCGGCACCCGCCGGGCCCGGAGTGGCGACCGGGGTCAGGTCGGGGCGGTGGCGGGCGATCGCGTCGCACGTGGCGTCGGTCTCCGCGCGTGGGAACGTGCAGACGGAGTAGACGAGGCGCCCGCCGGGCCGGAGGAGCTCGGCACCTGCGGCGGCGATCGCGACCTGGAGTCGCGCCAGGCGTGAGAGTTCCTCACGCCGGCCGCGCCACAGGAGCTCGGGCCGCCGGCGCGCCGACCCGATCCCGGTGCAGGGGGCGTCCACGAGCACGCGATCGAAGGGACCTCGCAAGGCCGGGCGAGTGGCATCCTGGGAGAGGAGATCCGCGTGGAGCCCGAGCCGAGAGAGGAGGGGCGCGATCAGGGCGACCCGCTCCGGGCGGAGGTCGGCGGCGACCGTCCGCCCCTCCGCTCCGACCCGGCAGGCGATGAAGGCCGCCTTCCCCCCCGGTGCGGCGCAGACGTCGAGAACCCGGTCACCGACCTCCGGGGCCAACGCATCCACGACGAACGCCGACGCCTGATCCTGGACGGCGATCCACCCCTCGTTCCATCCCGCGAGCGCGGTGGGGTCGCCCCCGTCCACGAGGACAGACGCCGCGTGGACCGTGCCCATCCTCCCGTCCACGCCGGACGCGGCCAGAGCCTCGAGGACCTCCTCCACGGTCGAACGGCAGGTGTTCACCCGGAGGCTGAGAGGAGCGCGCCCGCTGAATCCGGCCGCTGCCGGCTCGACCTCATCGGGGGGAAGGAACGTTCGCAGCTCGGCGATCGCCCAGGCCGCCATCCCGGTCCTGAGGCTGATCGCCCGATCGTCGCGACCCGCCGGCGGGACGGGAGGATCCTTCGCGAGCCGGCGCAGGATCGCGTTCACGAACCCCCGCTCCCGCGGAACCACGATCCCCACGGTCTCCCCCACCGCCGCGTGCGCGGGGATGCGGGTGTGCAGAACCTGGTACGCGCCGAGGCGGAGCGCGGCGCGCGCGCCCGGCGTCATCCGTGCGACCGGTCTGGCGGCGCGCGCGCCGATCGCGTCGTCCAACCCGGGGGTGTGGCGGATGGTCCCGTATGCCAGCTCGGTGGCGAGCGCCCGGTCCCGCTCGTCGAGGCCGGAGCGTGCGAGCGCTGACGGGAGCACCCGGTTCGAATACGCACCCTCGTCGGTGACCCGTCGGATCACCTCGAGCGCGACTTCCCGAGCGCTCCGACTCATCCGAGGTGCTCGAGCGGCTCGATCCGCGCGCCACGCGCCCACTCGGCCCCCGTCATCTGCTTCCGGCCGGCCGGCGCGACGTTCAAGAGTCGAACGAGATCCCAGCGCGCATCGACCGTCGGTGTTCCGTCCTCGTCCGTGCCGAGGCGTCCCGGGACCGGGGGGTCGAGGTTGACCCGGTTCCCGGCGACCTTCGGTTCGGCGCCGAGCACCTTCAGCCTCCCGTGACGGAACGTCGTCACCGCGCCCGGCTCGGGCGCCAACGCGCGCACCCGACGGACGATCGCGTCGGCCGGCTGGGTCCAGTCGATCGTCCGCTCCTCGGGCAGGAGCTTCGGCGCGTACGTGGCCGCAGAGTGATCCTGGGAGACCGGCTCCAGGGACCCACGCTCCAGCTCGCGGAGCGTCTCGATCACCAGAGGCGCGCCCACTTCTGCCAGCCGCGCACCGAGCGTTCCCGCATCTTCCTCCGGTCCGATCGGGGTCTCCGCTTTGGCGAGGATCGGGCCGGTGTCGAGCCCCTCGTCCATCAACATCACGGTCACCCCGGTGACCTCGTCCCCCTCGAGGATCGTCCGCTGCACGGGAGCCGCCCCTCGCCATCTGGGGAGGAGCGAGAAGTGGACGTTGACGGCTCCGAGCCGCGGGATGTCGAGGACATCGGGCGTGAGGATCTCCCCATACGCCACGACGACGATCGCGTCGGGCTCCAGTGTGTCGAGGGCCTCGAACCCCTCGCCGTCGCGTACCCGGCCGACCTCGAGGAGTGGCAGGCCCGCCTCGCCGGCGACGTCCGCCACCGCGGTCGGCGTCAGGTGCGAGCCTCGCCCCGCCGGCCGTGGCGGGTTCGTGAGGACGAGCTCGAGGTCGACGTCGTCTGCCGCGGCGAGGGCTCGCAGAGAAGGAACCGACCAGATGTCGTTGCCGAGGAAGGCGACCCGCATGCCGCGAGGATACGGCGGTCATCCCTCCGTGGGCGCCTGAGGCTCCGCGATCCCCATCTCGATCCGGCGCAGCTGCGCCATCACGTCTCGCCGGCCCTCGTCGTCGAGGCGGTCGATGTAGAGCATCCCGTCGAGGTGATCGGATTCGTGCTGGAAGATCCTCGCGAGAAGACCCTCGCCCAGCATCTCGTACGGAGCCCCGTCGAGGTCGAGGCCGCGGCACCGGATCCGCGCGAACCGCGGCGTCGCGTGGTACGGCCCGGGGATCGACAAGCACCCCTCGTCCTCCAGCAGCTCGCCCACGCCGTCGGAGAGTTCCGGGTTCGCCATGAACATCGGCCCGGTCTCCCCGTCGTCGAAGACGAACAGTCGACTGGAGATCCCGACCTGCGGGCCCGCGAGCCCCACACCGGGCGCCGCAACCATCGTCTCCACCATGTCGTCGAAGAGAGAACGGAGGGACGGGCCGAACTCGGTGACCGGCCTCGCGGGCTCACGCAGCACCGGATCCCCGAGCGTTCGGATGCGGAGGATCACGTCGGTCTCCCTCGAGATGGACTACAGGTGCGGCTCGGCCTCGACGCGGTCGACGACGCCATCGATAGCCAGCTCGCGGATCCGCATCCCGAGCGCCGGAACCCGCCCGGGGTCGAGGGCGAGCAAGCATACCGTCCGGCCTTCCGGCGAGGTGACCAGGAGCGTCGACGGCTCGAACGCTCGGAGCTCGGCCTCGACGTCGGCCGAGCCGGTGATGCGGAAGACGGCCGCGCCGACCGGGAGACCGGCCTCGAGCCGACGGCGCCGCTCGTCGGCGTGGAACCGATCCGGGTTGCCACGCACGAGAGCCTGCACGATCGGATCCCCCGGAGCCGATGCCTGGACGATCGCCCGGCCTCGGGGGCGTGCCCAGCCGACCGCTTCCATCCAGGTGGCCAGGCTCCGCTCGCGTGCGGCGAGCCCCGGCCGCCGATCCGCGTGATCGACGTCGAGGATGGCCACGAGATCCAGGTCGCCAGGACCGAGGTCGTGGACGTCGTCCGGACCGCCGACGAGGATCTCCTCCTCACCGGGAAGCCGCGCGGGCATGCCGTCCCCGATCCGACGCACGGGGACCGGCGCCGCTCGTGCCGCCCATTCCTCGACGTGTTCCTCACCGCCGCGCCGCATCCCGAAGGACGAGGCTCCGCAGGCGCGACAACGGCCCGCGGCCCCGCAGACGACGCAGGTGACCGCTGCGCCGGACGCGCGGAGCAGCCCTCCACAGGCGGCGCACGCCGCTGGCTCGCCGCACGCTCGACACACCTGCGCGACCCCGGACCCGGGGAGCGGTGAGAACAGGAATCCTCGCCGCACGGTCCCGAGCGCCCGGACCAGCCGCGACGCACGTCCCGCCGGTCCGGGCCGCACGACCTCCACCGGCGGCCAGCGCCTGACCGTCGGCGTCAGTGTGGGCAAGCCCAGCGCCGACGCCTCCGCGGACGGGCAGGCGGCTGCGAGCACGCAGGCGGCGCCCTCGAGCCGGGCCCGGGCGAGCGCGACATCCCGACCGTGGTAGTACGGGGCGCGATCCTCCCGATGGGCGACGTGACTCTCGCGCGCCACGAAGAGGAGCCCGAGCCGGTCGACGGGTGCGAACACCGCGGGGCGCGTCCCGATGACCACGTCGTAGCGCCCCGAGGCGATCTCCAGCCAGGTCCGATATCGAGCGCGCTTGTCGCCGCCCAGGAACAACCCCGCTCGGTCACCGAACGCTTCGAGCAGCGAGGAAGCGGTCGCCGGCATCGGCACCGCCTCCGGGACCAGCACGATCGCCCGACGGCCCCCCTCCAGGCACGTGGCCACGGCCTCGACCGCGGCGTCTTGCTCGTCCTCGGGTGCAGGCCGGAGGACGAATGCGCCCCGGCCCTGCCCGATCGCCCGGAGCAGGTCGGCCCCACCTCGATACCCGGGGAGCACCGGCTGCGGCATCGCCACTTGGGATGGACCGCCGGCCGCGTCGTGGGGAGTCCCTTCCCGTCCGGTCTCCTCGGAGGCCACGCGCGGGGGGACCGCCCGGCCGATGACCGCCGCCAGTGGCGAGACGTAGCGCTCGCTCATCCACCGGAAGAGCGAGAGCCGCCGATCGTCGAAGGACCGCACGGGGGAGACGACCTTCTTGACGGGGAGCATCCGCGCGGGGAGGTCGTCCGTCGGTCCCAGGATCCAGCCACGGCTCGCACGACCATGGAACGGCACC
>DATFGG010000136.1:0-2961 GCA_035249665.1 Actinomycetota bacterium
CATGATCCTCGCGAGCATGTATGAGCCCACGAACAGAGCGCCGACCGCCGCGGCGACGAGGTGGATCGCCGCGGTCGCCCCGAGGACCCATCCGGTGAGCACGATCTCGGCCGTCCCGCTGGGGATGCCGTCAGCATCCTCCTCGGCCCCCCCCGTCGCCCTGCTGAGCAACACGACGGCTAGGAGCATCCCGGTGAACGCTGAGAGCCGACCCCAGTTCTCCGCGAGGTTGCGCGTGAGATCCGCCGTGAGCTCGCTCCCCAGCGCCTGGTTCGCGAACAGGAACAGTGCCCCGATCGGGGCCAGGCGCCTGATGCCGAGCTCCGTGAAGACCGCCATCACGACGAGGACGAGTCCGACCGAGACGATGAAGAGCAGGATGCCCATCGCGGGCAGCGGATCCTGACCCGATAGGAGCGACATCGAGCCGTTGAACGCGTTGAGTGCAGACTTGCTCGTCGCGGGCCGGAGGAGGGTCCCCCATTGGAGCGTCGAGGCGGGGATCCCGCCGTGGTCTGCGATCTCCAGCGCGTCCGCCCAGTACCGCATCGCCGTCGCGCCCATGTTCGCGATCGGCGGGTAGGTCCACCGCACGGCGGCGAACGCAACGACGGTGGCTGCCGCCGTGATCGTCGCCCAGGGATCGGCCGCCACGTCCCGCCGCCACGCCTCGATGTACCCTCGCCATGCGCGCGACCGGATCGCCGTGAACCACGTGATGCCGCTCAGGAGGATCCACCCGATCACGAGCGCCGGGAGGTTGAGTAGTCCCACCAGGGCGAGCAGCAGCGAGATCGACGCCGTCGCGACGAAGCCACATCCGAGCGACGCGGCCGCGAAGGTCAGCCAGCCCCGCGAGCGGGCGACGCCGATCGCGAGACAGAGTCCCGATCCGGGCACCAGGATCGAACCCAACACGAGTGCCACCGAGGGGACCGTGTTCGTGGGCACGACCGGAGTGTATGGGCGAGTCGCGCTCGTGCAGAGATGAGGAGGCGCCGGTTCACCGCTGCTGAGGAAGCTCGCTCTTCGAAGACTCGAAGGGTCAGCTGCCGGCCGAAGACGGCATCCGCGACTCGCGGTACCACGAGATCGTGGCTTCCAAGCCCTCCTCGAATGGAACCCGGGCCGTCCAGCCGAACTCGTCACGGGCCCGCGACACGTCCAGCGCGCGCCGCGGCTGACCGTCGGGCTTCGTCGCATTCCACGCGAACGACCCCCGGAAGCCGGTGCGCTCCGCGATGAGGGTCGCGAGGTCCCGGATCGAGATCTCTCGCCCGGTTCCGAGGTTCACGGGCTCGGCGCCCTCGTAGCGCTCCCCAGCGGCGACGATCCCATCGGCCGCGTCCTCGACGTAGAGGAACTCACGGGTGGGTTCACCCGATCCCCAGACCTCGATCACGTCGTCGCCCCGCTCCTCCGCCTCCACACACTTCCGGATCAGCGCGGGGATCACGTGCGAGCTTTCCAGATCGAAGTTGTCCCGAGGTCCGTACAGGTTCACCGGGATCAGATAGATGCCCCGCATCCCGAACTCCTGGCGGTACGCCTGGAGCTGCACGAGCAGCGCCTTCTTCGCGATGCCGTAGGGCGCGTTCGTCTCCTCCGGATATCCGGACCACAGATCGTCCTCCCGGAACGGCACCGTCGCGAACTTCGGGTAGGAGCACACCGTCCCGACGCAGACGAACTTCTCGAGCCCCCGTCGCCGTGCGTGCTCGATCAGCAACGCGCCCATCTGCAGGTTGTCGTAGAAGAAGGTTCCCGGTGACCGTTGGTTCGCCCCGATCCCTCCGACGCGGGCGGCGAGATGGATCACGATGTCCGGGCGAGCGTCCTCGTACATCGCCTGAACCCGATCCTCCGTCGTGAGATCGTAGTCACGGCTGCGTGGCGCGAAGACGGATGCACCGGCCGCCTCGAGACGCCGCACGACCTCGGAGCCGAGGAAGCCCGACCCGCCCGGCACCGCCACGGTCTTCCCCGACCAGGGTCGGCTCATGGAGGCGTCGCGCTCCGGTCGGGAACGGGACGTTCGAGACCCGCCGCGGCGAGCTCCGCATCGACCATCGAGCGGACCAGCTCCTCGAAGCTCACCGTGGGCTTCCATCCGAGCTTCGTCCTCGCTTTCGACGCATCGCCGACGAGGATCGGCGGGTCGACCGGACGGAAGTACCGGGGATCCTGACGAACGTGAGGTTCCCAGTCCAGCCCGACGTAGCTGAAGGCTTCCTCGAGGAAATCCTTGACGGAACGGGGCTCGCCGGTGGCGATCACGTAGTCGTCCGGCTCGTCCGCCTGCATCATCAGCCACATCGCCTCGACGTAGTCGGCCGCGTGACCCCAGTCCCGCTGGCTCTCGAGCTTCCCGAGGTGGATCACCTCCGCTCGCCCGGCCAGGATGTCGACCAGGCCCCGCGTGATCTTCCGGGTGACGAAGGTCCCACCCCGGCGCTCGCTCTCGTGGTTGAACAGGATGCCGTTCGTGCAGAACATGCCGTAGGCCTCGCGATAGTTCACGGCCATCCAATATCCGTAGACCTTGGCCGCCGCGTACGGGGAGGCCGGGTAGAAGCGGCTCTGCTCGTTGGACGGGATGTCCGGGTTCGTGCCGAACATCTCCGACGAGGATGCCTGGTAGAACCGGGCGGGACTCCCTTCCTGACGGATCGCTTCCAGCAGCCGCGTCGTCCCGAGCCCTGTGACGTCCCCCGTGTACTCGGGGATGTCGTAGGAGACGCGGACGTGCGATTGCGCCCCCAGGTGATAGACCTCGTCCGGAGCGACCTCCCGCACGATCCGGGACACGACGGTCGAGTCCACCAGATCGCCGTAGTGGAGGAACAGACGACCGGAGGGATCGTGCGGATCCGTGTAGAGATGATCCAGGCGCCCGGTGTTGAACGAACTGGACCTCCGGATGATCCCGTGTACCTCGTAGTCCTTGGAAAGCAACAGCTC
>DATFGG010000137.1:0-9311 GCA_035249665.1 Actinomycetota bacterium
ATCGACGACCACGGGCACGGGACCCACGTCGCCTCGATCGCCGTCGGCGACGGCGTCGGCGGCCCCAACGCGGCCAGGTTCGGTGGCGTTGCTCCCGCGGCCGGCCTGTGGGTCGGCAAGGTCCTCAACGCCCAGGGGTCCGGGAGCGAGTCCGGGATCATCGACGCGATCGACTGGTGCGTCGACGCACCGGAGGTCGATGTGATCTCGATGAGTCTCGGGTCGGAGCTGCCGTCGGACGGCTCCGACGTTCTCGGCATCGCGGCGAACAACGCGGTGGCGAGCGGCAAGATCGTGGTGGCCGCGGCAGGGAACGCCGGCGATGCACCCGATTCCATGGCGTCGCCGGGCGCCGCGTCCGACGTGATCGCCGTGGGCGCGGCCTCGTCCTGGTCGGCGGCGCCCGGCGCCGTCAACCAATCGAACGGCATCTACCTCGCTCCCTTCTCCGCCCGTGGCGGGCCGACGTTCGCTGCGGATGTGAAGCCCGACGTGGTCGCCCCCGGTGTGAACGTGAGAGCCGCGGATGCGAACACCGGATCCAGCTACACGACCCTCAGCGGGACGTCGATGGCCACCCCGTTCGCCGCAGGCTCCGTCGCGCTCGCGCTCCAGGCCTGGACCGGACCGGAACCGACGCCCGTCCAAGTGCAGGCCGCGATCGAGACAACGGCCGAGGACTACGGACCGGCGGGCAAGGATCCCGACTGGGGCGCCGGTCTGATCGACGTCCTGGCGCTGTCGTCCCGCGCGGCGGGGGTCTCGGGAGCGACGGTCTTCCCGACCCACGAGCATCTGTCCGGCACGGTCCCGGACGACGGCGAGTGGACGCACGCGTTCGACATCGGCCCGGACGACCTCGGCATGCCGATCGCCGCCTCGGTCGTGCTCGACGGATCGTGCGAGGACTTCCTCGGGTTCGGCTGTCTCTTCGGATGGGCCCCCGACATCGATGCGGAGCTCGTGGATCCCACGGGCGAGTTGCTCGACGTCAGTGTCTGCGCGGCGGTCGAGTCGGGCGATCCCTCTCCGGGACCCTGCGCGATCGGGCGTCAGGAGACGCTGCACGCGATGCCGACGGTCGCGGGGACGTACCTGATCCGCCTGTTCCCGTTCGGCGGCTCACCGAACGACGGACTCGGGGGGGCGTTCGACCTGGACCTGTCGACGGGCCCGGTCGGCGACGACACCCCGCCGCCACCGCCACCACCACCGCCACCCTCGATCCATGTCGGGGATCTCGATGACGTGTCGATCACCCTGTCGTCCACACGATGGCGTGCTCGGGCGACCATCCGCGTGCACGACGGAGCGCATGCGGCGGTGTCCGGTGTCCTCGTGCGGGGCCGGTTCGGGCCGAACGGGTCGACCCTCTCGTGCACGACCGGGACTGGAGGAGCCTGCACGCTGAAGCGGGATCTCAAGCGCGCCCGTCTGAGCATCGAGTTCGTGGTGTTGGGGCTCTCGAAGGAGGCACACACCTACCTCGCTGCGAACAACCACGATGCGGACGGAGAGAGCAACGGGACCAGGATCGTCGTGACCCGGCCGTAGGACGGCCGGGTCACGATCGGATACGTCGCCGGGGCGCCGGGGCTAGTCCGTGTGCGAGTGCGCCGCGGTTTCGTCCGTGTCCGTGTCCGTTGACGCGGAGGACGCGGCGACCGTGCGCGTGGACGGGAAGAACCCGCCGATCAGCGCAAGGATGCCGCCCGCCAGCACGAACCACAGGCCCATCCCAACGTCTTGGAGGGTATCGAGTGATCCCTCACGGCCCATCTGGATCACGATCAGGGTGAAGGCCACGAGTGCCACCGCACCGGCGAACCTCGTGAGCCAGCCACCACGGAACGCGAGACCCAAGATGATGACGGCACCGCAGATCGCGGTGACCAGGCCCGCCGAGGAGAAGAAGCCGGCCGTCCCCGCGTCGGTGGACCAGAAGGCCTGGACGGCGACCTCCGATCCGTCGGTGCTCCCGGCCCACTCGAAGAAGCTACCGACCAACAGGAGCACCGCCGCGGCGACGGTGAGGAGGACGCGGAGGGCGAGCCACGGAGAAGGAGCCTCACTGACCGCTCTCGTCTCCGTCGAGGTCGCATCCGCGTCGTGATGCTGATGGATCGCACGCATACCTGGCCTCCTTCTGGCCACGCTTGGGCGGGCCGCGCTCGGCCGCCCTCGTCTGGCTCCGGCTATACCCAGGCAGAACGGCCTTCAACCCACCCCTTGAGGGAGGTGAACGGTCCTCGGAGCGCTCAGCTCGTGACGGGGACGCGGATCCGGACGGTGGTGTCGGACACGTCGGCGTCCGGGAACAGCGCCCGGATCAGCGCGAAGCGGCCGGACCAGCCCTCGAGGTCGGCACCCGCGTGCTCCACGACGTCTTCGGCCCGAAGTTCCATCCCGCCCTCGTCGTTCGAGAGCTCGAACCTGACGAGGTCCCCGTTCCCCGCCTCGACCGCCCCGGAGAACAGCTCGGAGGCGGCGAGACGGAGGTCGTCCCTCACGGGCTCGGGGAGTTCCCACTGCTCGGCCACCGAGCCCACGAAGATCCGCACCACGAGCGCCAACGCCGGATCGCCCGCGACGCTCAACCGGGAGGTGGGCACGCTCGTGGGCCTCGTCAGTCCTGGGAGATGTCGTCGATGCTCGGATAAAGGGTCAGCACCCGATCGAGTCCCGTGAGATCCATCAGACGACGGAGACCCGATCCCTCCGGCGCGACCAGCGCGAGGTCGCCGCCGCGTTCCCGGATGTGCTTGAGACAGGCGACGATCGCACCCAGGCCGGACGAGTCGATGAAGCCGAGACCGCGGAAGTCCACGATGACCTTGGGGTTCTCTGCGTCGCCCGCATCCAGGACGGATTCACGGAAGCTGGGAGCCGTGTAGAGATCCAGCTCCCCCTTCACCTCGACCACGGCCCAGCGTCCATGCGTGCGCCTGTCGAGGGTCAGGTCCACGGTGCCAACCTCCTGATCTCCGGGAGCCGAAAACGGCCCAGGTAGTATAAGTCGACACCGTGACGAATCTCCCGACGGCAGTCTCCGTGGACGTTCCCGCGACTGCGGTGTTCGTGCAAGTGCTCCGCAACGTCGTCGCGGGAGTAGCGGCGCGGCTCGATCTGCCGATCGACCAGATCGAGGACATCCGGCTCGCGGTGACCGAGGCGGCGTCGCTCCTGCTCGAGCAGGGCGACGCCACGTCGCTCCACATGTCGATCGGTCGCGATGTCGACACGATGGAGGTCACCCTCACGTCCGACGGGCGGTCGGACCCGTGGCCCACCGATCGCGTCACGACCTCGTGGCCCTGGCTCGTGATGAAAGGACTCACCGACGAGGTGCGAGCCGACCGGGCTGAGGGCGCCGGCCCCTCGATCGGGTTCACCAAGGGTCGTGAGCGTGTGGATCGGTGAGCGAGCGTACCGGCCAGACACGATCCGACGAGGAGATCATGGAGCTCTTCCGTCGGTTGCCCGACCCGGCCGCCCGGGAGGCGCTCGCCACGGAGTTCCTGGCGCTCGCCGAGTACTTCGCCCGGCGCTTCTCGGGCAGGGGTGAGCCCGTCGACGATCTCACCCAGACCGCCTCTCTCGGCCTGTTGAACGCGATCGACCGGTTCGATCCCGAGCGGGGAGTGCCGTTCTCGACCTACGCGGCGGCGACGATCGTGGGTGAGCTGAAGCGGCACTTCCGCGATCGCGGATGGGCGCTCCGGGTCCCTCGGAACGTCCAGGAGACCGCGATCCTCGTCAATCGCACCGTGTCGACGATGTGGCAGGACCTTGGCCGAGCTCCGACCGTCGCGGAGATCGCGCGGGCGGCGGACATCGGAGAGGACGACGTCTTGCAGGCCCTCGATGCCCTGCAGGCGTACACGACGGACTCGCTCGATGCTCCGGTCGGCGACGCGTCCACCACCGCCGCCGAGTCGATCGGGAGCGCGGACCCCAGCTTCCAGGTCTCCGAAGACTGGCTGAGCCTCGCGCCCGCGCTCCGCGATCTCCCCGAGCGGGAGCGGACGATCCTCTACCTCCGGTTCTTCGAGGGGAGGACCCAGACGGAGATCGCCGGGGAGCTCGGGATCTCCCAGATGCACGTCTCCCGGCTCGTCTCCCAATCGCTGGAGAAGCTCCGGAGGCTCGCCGAAGAGGTGTGACGCGGGAGCCGGACGGAGGGGGCCCGCGGCCGGCTCCCGCCCCACGATCGAGCGGAACGGTTACGAGGCCCCCCGCGCCCCCCTGACCCGTTCGGGTGTACCGATGTCGGGTCCGGCGTTCGTGTCCTCGGTGGCCATCGACGTCGAGATCGACGCGAGCGCCTCTCCCACGCTCCGCATCGACGCCGATCCGATCGCCACGTCACCCAAGGACAACATGCCGACGAGCCGTTCGTCCTTGACGACCGGTAGCCGTCTGATCCGCCGCTCGGCCATCAGCGCCCTGGCGTCGCAGAGCTGTGTATCCGGCGATGTGGTCTCGATCCCCTTCGTGGTCGCGATCTCGCTCAAGCGCACGGCCCTCGGGTCTTTCCGTTCCGCGAGCACGCGGAGCACCAGATCGCGATCCGTCACGATCCCGATGAGCCGCTCGCCGTCGGTGATGGGTACGACCCCGATGTCGTTCGCGGCCATGAGGCCGGCGGCGTCACCCGCATCCATGTCGGGTGACGCGGTCACGGGAGACATCGCCATCGCGTGTCTGACGAGCATCATGGGAACACGTCCTCTCCGTTGCTCGGTTCCAGCTTCGGTCCGTGCCCTCCCAGCGTTCCCGCCGGTGCCGCGGACCAAACGCAGACGGCGCCGTCCCCGCTGTGGGGTACCGTGGCCCCGTGACCGAGGAGCGGCAGAACCGACGCGCGGGTGCCCACCGGGAAGGCGCCGATCGTGGATCGGCGGCCACGACGGATCCCGACGAGTCACCCAAGGAGCGCGTGGACCGCGAGCTGATCGAGCTGTTGAACGGTCTCCGCGTCGTGCTCCCAGGCGTCCAGGTCCTCCTCGCCTTCCTCCTTACCCTTCCCTTCTCGAGCGGGTTCCAGGATGCGACCCCGACCGACAAGATCGTGTACTTCGCCACCGTGCTGTTGACGGTGGGCGCGACGGGGGCGCTCACGATGCCCGCTGCCTACCACCGGATCCGATTCCGGCAAGGGGACAAGGAGCGGATGCTGCGTCTGTCGAACACGTTCGCGATCGTCGGCCTGGCGCTCCTCACGTTCGCGATGGCGACCGGGATCTTCCTCATCACGAACGTGCTCTACGGAGTGGTCGCGGCCATCCCGGTGAGCCTCGTCGTCCTCCTCGTGCTGGGCTTCTCCTGGTTCGCCGTGCCCGTGTTCCGGCGGGTCGAGGACGCGGGCTAACCAGGACCGGGATCGAAGCTCCGAGATCAAGCGAGAGGCGACCGGTCACCCCGGCCGATCCGCGTCGCGGGCACCGGGGCCGTCAGATCCGTGCTCCTCGTCCACGGCGGGTTCCGCCAACGGGTGCGGCGTCTCGGAGGGCTCCTGTCCCGGATCGGGCGATTCCAAGCCGGCGAACGAACCCACGATCGTGCCGTAGAGCAGTCCGGCGATGAGACCGGCGATCACGCAGGCGGCCACGGCGCCGGCCCGTCCTTCGAACGCGAAGATCCCCACGGCGATACCGATCGCGATCCCCACGAGGGAACCGACGACCAGACCCGTCGAGAGCCTGCTCCTCAGGCGAGGCTCGAAGCGGTCCTTGTCGGCCTGTGATCCGCTCATGAGAAGGGAGAGGCCGGGCCCGCCCGCACGGAGGAGCGGGCGGGCCCGGACGACGCTAGAAGAGGCTGACCCCTCCTGGGCCGACCAACAGCCCAACGATGACCAACACGATGCCGGCAAGGACGCCGCCGCGGACGATGCTCACGATCCCCATGATCACCAGCACCACGGCGAGGATCCAGAGCAGGGTGGCGGCGCCACCCGTCAGTGCGAGCATGCCTGCCATCGGTCGCTCCTTCCTTCCATCACGTGCCCATCGTTCCCGCAGCGATGACCGTGCAAACGCGAGGGAGAGGCGCGAGCTTCGCGCCTCTCCCTCCTTCCGACCGAACTCGTCGGTCAGGCCTTGCTGGGCAGGTCAGGGCCGGTGCTCGTCCCGGTGGCGATCGTCCCGTTGCCGTTCTCGGGAGCGAGCGAACGCGCCCACCCCTTGAGCTGCTCGTAGCGACCGCGGCCCGCCTTGGCGCCGAGCACGTACGCACCGCCCGCGAGCACCAACCACTTCATGCGGCCGGGCCGGCGGGTCTTCTTCGAGAGCGCCGCGAGCGTCTCCTTCGAGCGATCTTGCGCTTCATCGAGGTCCTGTCGGAGCTCGCCCACCGCCTCTCGCAGCTTGTCGTTCTCCTTGGAGAGCTTCTCGACCCGCCGGTCGAGGAAACGCTCCTTCACCATGGACTTCGCTTCCTGCATCGTCGCTGGTTGTCTCATATCCAGATCCCTCCTCGGGGTCGCCGATAGAGGACATGTACCCACTCCTGGCCAGGGCTACCCTCGGCCTAGAGGCGCTTCGCCACGACCAGCGCGGCGTCGTCGCGGAGCTCGCCCCGAGGATCGAGCAGGGTGCGTTCCACGGTCTTGATGATCCCGGCCGCATCCTCGCCGGCAGCGGCGACGAGCGCCGACCGGAGCATCGCCTCTCCCTCATCGGGACGCTCGACGGAGAGCTCCGTGAGCCCGTCGGTGAAGAGCGCGATCGCGTCACCTCGGCCCAACTCCGCGTGCATCTCGTGGAGCGAGATGTCCTCGAACAGTCCGAGGAGCGAACCGGGTCTCCCCACGGCGTCGAGCGACCCATCTGCACGAACCACGAGGGGCGGGGGATGACCACCCAGACACGCCGTCACGGCGGTCCCCTCGTCGGAGAACGTGAGGCGGACGACGCACACGGTGCAGAAGCGATCCCCCATCAGCTCGCTCTCGAGCAGGAAGCCGTTGAGGAGCCCCAGCACCTCGGGAAGGGGCCGGGTGTCGTCCTCGCGTGCGAGGCTCCTGAGGGCGACGCGGGTCATCCCCATGATGGCGGCGGCCTCCGGTCCCTTGCCGCATACGTCGCCGATCGCGAGGTACCAGACCTTCCCGTCGCCGAACACGTCGTAGAAGTCGCCGCCCACCTCGTCGCCGAACCGCGAGGGCCGGTACATCGTGGCGATCTCGTATCCCGGCACGTGTGGCAGCGACATCGGGAGGAGCGCTCGCTCGAGGGCCGTCGCCATGCGGTCTCGCTGGTCGAACAGCCGGGTTCGATCGATGGTGGCCGCGAGCGAATCCGCGATGCTCTGGAGGAAGTCGGCGTCGTCGTCCTGGAACGCGCCCGGCGTGGCGGACGAGGCATGCAGGACCCCGACCACGCGGCCGCCCACCCGCACAGGGACCCCGACGTAGGAGCGACGTCCGCGCAGCGCCGGACTGATCACGTCTGCGGGCGTCATCTCGCCGATGACGAGTGGCCTGCCGGTCGCGGCGATGCGGCCGGACGCCCCGGCACCCAGCGGGATCGCGACGACTTCGCTCGCCTCCTCCGCAACCCCGACCCGCCCCTTGACCCGGAGGTCGCGGCCGTCGTCCGACAACAAGAGGAAGGAGGTGCCGTCGGCGAGCACCGCGTCCCGCACCACCGGAAGGACCCGCTCGACGAGCTCGTCGAGGCCGCTGGCGGCATTCGCCGCATCGCTCACGGCCTGGAGCTTCCTGAGCCGATCCTCTGCGTGCTCCGCGGTCGCCCGAGCGCGTCGCTCGTCGTCGCTCGACCGGATGCGGTCGAGCGCGATCGCTGCCTGGTGAGCGATCGAGAGGAGGAGGCCCCGCTCCTCCGGCGGGACCATGTGGTCGCGATGGAAGCCGAGGCTGAGTGCTCCCAAGACCTCCGCCCCCATCGCCACCGGGACCCCTGCGAACCCGCCGTACCGCGCGGCCCCCCGTTCGATCCGTCGAACGATCGGGAATCGAGCCAGGAGCTCGTCGCGGGTCTCGATGAAGATCGGTCGACCGGTCCGCACGATCTCCGGACCGGGCGCGGGTCGGTCGATCGTGTGCCGCTTCCAGCCGGTGTCCGGCTCGTCCAGGGCGGAGCCGACGAGTACCCGGAGCACCCCCGGATCGTCGCCGGCGCGGATCGTCAGTCCACCGACATCGGCCCCGAGCGCCTCGATCGCCGCGGAAACCGTCGCGTTCGCGACGTCCTCCGGACTCGTCGCCCGCGCCAGCACCTCCGTGACCGCCTGCAGGCGGTGAAGTCGGTTGCCGGCGAGCCGCTCGCGCGCCGTCGCCGAGGTGCGGTCATCGTTCGCTTGGCGGAGCCTCCCCGCCATCACGCCCGATCCGACGGACGCGATGAGCCAGAGGAAGACGGAGAACTGGGATCCTCCCTCGAAATCCGTGACGAGCGGCACGAACACGAGGCCACCGACGAGGCTGACGAACGCTCCCGCGATCGGGCCGCAGAAGATCGCGGCCGCTACCGAAAGGAGCGCGCCGAGGCCCCCCGGGACCCCTTCGAAGCTCCCCTCGCTCTTCTCCGCGAACAGCAGAAGGACCGCCACCTGCGCGAGGACGAACCCCGGGATCCATCGTGGGTTCCAGATCCATCGAGCGAGCGGTCCGGGCGTGCGCGGCGTTCGGACCGACCGCCCCTCCGCCTTCCGCTCGGTCGGGTCCGCGGACATCACGCACCCACGTCGATCTCGAACCACACTTCGCTGCGATCCCTCGAGATGATCCCCCATCGGTCCGCGAGCCGGTCCACCAGGTAGATGCCCCAGCCCGAACTCTCCGAAGCCGTGGGCAGCTTTGGCTCCGCGACGAATCCCGTGCCCGGATCGGAGACCACCACGCGAACCCGCGCCGGATCCACCTTCAGCCGGAGCTCGATCTTCGGAAGGCCCTCGCGAGGCGCGTGGCGAACGGCGTTGGTGACGAGCTCGCTGACCAGGAGCGTGGCGTCCTCGAGGACCTTCGTCGAGACGGCCGGACCGAGCTCCGCGTTCACGACGGCTCGTGCTTCGGAGGCCGCTTCGGGAGCCAGCTCGAACGTCGCCCGATGTTCCATGGCGGACATGGTAGGGGGTCAGGCAAGTCAGGAACGGCGGAGGCTGTCGCGGTCTTGGCCGTCCCGGGAGAGGCTCGGGTCGGGGACGAGCCGAGAGCTACCTGCGGTGGTTCCGGAGAGGCGTGACCCGCTCCATCGGTCGATGCGACCAGCATCGCTCGCCGTCGTTGTACACGGACAGGACGGTCCAGCAACCGGCCACCTCGCACACCCGGCCCTCGTCGAAGCGGG
>DATFGG010000138.1:0-3473 GCA_035249665.1 Actinomycetota bacterium
GGGATCGGGCGCGAGGGCGGTTTCTGGAGCTTCGACTTCTACGCGGACGTGAAGAACGTCGTCACGGCACCGTGGGACTGACCGAGACCTGAGAGGAGCACTCACCATGGGAGAGATCGTCGGCGCGGGGATCGTCTCGCACGTCCCCACGATCATGCTGCCGGAGGAGACCCGGCTCGAGATCAACGACGGGAAGGAGATCACGCTCGTCCCGGGGCTGCGGCGGCTGCGGTCCGAGGTCCTCGATCGCGTCGGGGCCGACACGTTCGTGGTGATGGACACGCATTGGGAGGTGACGTTCGAGCACATCATCACGGCGCACGAGAACCGCGAGGGCATCTTCACGTCGCACGAGCTGCCACGCGGGATGCGGCAGATCCCCTACGACATGCCGGGCGACCCGGAGCTCGCGTTCGCCGTCTCCCAGCAGGCCGAGGGGCGCGACGACACCTGGGTGCTCGCCTCCGACGATCCGTACCTGCCGATCTTCTACGGCACGGTCAACATCTGGTCCTACCTGAAAGAGGGACGGGAGAACTGGGTGAGCGTCGGTATCAACCAGTGCGGGACCACCGAGGACTTCCTGCTCCTCGGAGAGCTGATCGGTGAGGCGGTCCTCTCGCTCGATCGCAAGGTGGTGCTCCTGGCGAGCGGGGGGCTGTCCCACCGCTTCCTGCCGTTCCGCGAGCTCCGCGGCCGTGAGAGCTCCGATCCGATGAAGAACATCATCACGCCGGAGGCTCGCGAGGCCGACCTCCACGTGCTCGAACTGCTTCAGAAGGGAGACCACGCGTCGGTGATCGACTGGGTGCCCGAGTACAAGAAGGTCGGCCCCGAGGGCAAGTTCGGGCACTACCTGATCATGGCCGGTGCGCTCGGGGGAGCGGCGTGCACGGCGCCCGGCGAGCTGTTCAGCGAGTACGAGGCCTCGGTCGGCACCGGCCAGGTGCACGTGTGGTTCGAACGCCCGGCGGCCGGTTGGACCGGTGCGACGGCGGCGGCATAGGGTTCGCGCCAGGGATCGGCGGACGAGAGGGGGAGTTGCGTGGCAACCGGAACGGACACGATGAGCGACGGGACCGGGTACGAACGGCTCGGGAGGCGGCGGCTCAAGCTCGTCGATGTCGTCGCGCAGTCCGTCGGCCTGATCGGCCCGGTGTTCTCGGCGGCGTTCCTGATCCCGCTGATCGCCGGGTTCGGGTTCTCGGGGGAGGGGGCCGGCATCGCCACGCCGTTCGCGGTGATCCTGGCGGCGATCGGCGTCCTCGCGCTCGGGTGGATCGTGGCTCAGTACGCGAAGCGGGTGCACGCGGCGGGCTCGCTGTACGACTACGTGACGATGGGTCTCGGCTCGCGGATCGGCGCGTGGACCGGGTGGATCTACTACGGGGGCACGCTGCTGCTGTCGTCGGCGATCGCGGTCCTCGTCGGGTGGTTCCTGCGTGACGTGGTCCTGCCGGCGTACGGGATCGACGGTCTCCTCCCCACGTGGGCCTGGTCGTTGATCTACGTGGGTCTCGTCTTCCTGATCCTCGCTGCCGGGGTGCAGATCTCCACCCGGCTCCAGCTGCTCCTCGCGCTCGTGTCGGCCGCGGTCGTGTTGGCGTTCTTCGTGAACGTCATCATCAACGCGCCCGAGAACAGCGCGAAGGCGTTCAATCCCGCCGAGGCGCCCAGCTACACGGGGATCCTGTTCGGCGTGCTCTACGGCGTGCTGATCTTCGTCGGCTTCGAGACGGCGGCGAACCTCGCCGAGGAGGCGGAGAGTCCCAAGCGCGCGATCCCAAGAGCCGTGACCCTGTCGGTGCTGATCGTGGCGGTCTTCTACGTGATCGCCGCGTACGCGTACATCGCCGGGTTCGGCTTCGACCCCGCCGTGTTCCTCGATCCGGCGATCGCTTCGGGTCCGCTCTTCGCGCTCGGATCGCAGGACTTCTTCGGTGGGTCCTCGGACTTCATGCTGAACCTCCTGCAGCTCGTCGTGCTCCTCGACGTGATGGCCGTCGGACTGGGCGCGGCGACCGCGTCCACACGTGGGCTCTTCGCGCTCGCGCGTGACCGCAAGATCCCCGGAGCCGCGGCGAAGACGACCCGTGGCGGGAATCCGATCGGCGCGGCCGTGGTCGTCGCGGTGGTCTCCGCGGCCTGGGTGGTCGCCACGATGGCCTTCGAGACGTTGTTCACGAACGGCGTGCTCGCCGCCGTCCCACACGAGCTGGGCGTGTTCCAGTGGATCTCCACGCTCGGCGCGTTCATGATCATGGTCGTCTACGGGATCCTCGCGATCGGCGCGTTCCCCGGCTTGAGCGACCATCCGAACCGAGCCGGTGTCGTGATCGCCGGTCTGCTCGGCCTCGCCGTGGCGGTGGGGGCGATCTTCGGAGCGATCTACAAGGTGCTCCCGCCGTTCGACGTCGTGTGGGTGTGGGCGGCGATCTGGGCGGCGCTCGGTCTGCTGGTCACCCTCGCGGTGAAGGGGCGGGAGCCGGCGCGACGCGCTCTCGCGGATCTCTCGACCGGCGAGGAGGGCTGAGCCGCTCCAGGCGGCACCCGATGACGGACCCGGACCGGCCGCTGCGGCTCGACGCGCCTCGTGAGGAGGCGCTCGAGCACGTCGCGAAGCTGGTGGCCGAGGCATGGCGGAGCTTCGACAGGCCCCGGCCGGAGGAGCCCCCGCTCGACGAGAGGCTCCGAGCGATCCTGCGAGCCGGACTCCCCGCGGGACCGGTGAGCGTCCACGAGGCGCTGGACGACGCGGCGCGGGCGATGGACGAGTCCATCGCGCAGCCGCGTCCTCGGTACTTCGCGTTCATCGGCTCCTCCGGCCTCGAGATCGGAGCGCTCGGCGACCTGCTCGCCGCGACGTACGACATGAACCTCGCCGTCGATGCGCGGGCGGCCACGGTCCTCGAGCAGCAGGCCGTCCGATGGGTCGGCGAGTTCATCGGCTACCCGGCCGCGAACGGCGCGTTCACGAGCGGCGGCACGATCTCGAACATGACCGCGATCGCGGCGGCACGCGAGCGGGCGCTGCCCGGCTCACGCGCCGCCGGACTCGGCGGGCTCCGGCCCGCCGTGTACGCGTCGGCCGAGGTGCACTACTCGATCACGCGCGCGGTGGAGCTGCTCGGGATCGGAAGCGACCGTCTCCGCGACGTCCCGATCGACGACGAGCATCGGATGCGGCCGGACCTGCTGGCCGAGGCGATCGATCGGGATATCGCGGATGGCGTGACGCCGGTCGCCGTGGTCGCGACCGCCGGGACGACGCTGACCGGCGCGATCGACCCGCTCGCGCCGATCGCCGAGATCTGTGAGACGCGTGGGATCTGGTTCCACGTCGACGGGGCGTACGGCCTCCCGGCCGCATCGGTGGTGCCCGATCGCTTCGCCGGTGTGGAGCGCGCCGACTCCGTGAGCGTCGACGCGCACAAGTGGCTCTACGTCCCGAAGGCGTGCAGCGTGGCGCTCGT
>DATFGG010000139.1:0-5098 GCA_035249665.1 Actinomycetota bacterium
AGCGTTCGGGATCATCTCCACGCACGGCCCCGAGGGTGCCCGGTATTACGACGGGGACGACTTCATCATCCTGTCGATCGTGAAGGACTTCTTCCGCTACGGGATCGAGGCTCGTCACCTCACGATGTACAAGCACTTCGCGGACCGGGAGTCCTCCTTCTTCGACCAGATCGTGGCGCCGACCCTCCGGCAGAAGAACCCGGACGCCCGCCGCACCGCGGCTCAGACCCTCGCGAACCTGTCGTCCACGTCGCGGAAGTTCAAGCAAGCCCTCTTGCGGACGAACCTGCGCGACAACCTCCGCAGCGCGTGAAGCGGAGGGCCGCCGCCTGCGCGGCCGCCTTCCTGCCGCTCCTGCTGCTGATCGCCCAGGCGTCGTGGCTGCACGCGATCGGCGCCCCGGCCGCGCCACCCCCGACGCCGGTGCCACCCAACGGATCGCCGTCCCCGTTCGTGTCGCGGCTGTCCACGCCGGCCGACCCGGTCCCGGTCCCACGGATCGATGCCCCGGCCGTCGGCTTGATGGATCTCGCCGCCGGGCAGATCCTGTATCAGCGAGGCGCTGCTTCGGCGCGACCGGTCGCGAGCCTGACGAAGCTGATGACGGCGCTGCTCGTCCTCGAAGCCGAGGAGGGGCGTCTGGATCGAACCGTCCGTGTCGATCCCGACGCCGTCTTCGGCCGGGGGCAGTACGGGGCGGGGTCATCGCTCGGCCTCCGGCCCGGCGAGCGGGTCTCGGTCCGGGGATTGCTCGCCGGCCTGCTCCTCGGGTCCGCGAACGACGCGGCGGAGGCGCTCGCGATCGAGGAGTCGGGGAGCGTGGGCGCGTTCGTCACGGCGATGAACGCGCGAGCGCGCGCCCTCGGGATGGGGGAGACGACCTTCGCGTCTCCCCACGGGTTGGACGACCGAGGTCTGTCGTCGGCATCCGACGTCCTCACGCTGCTGCGAGAAGTTCGGAGGCACGCGACGTTCCGGCGGCTCGTGGCGAGCAGGGTCGTCGTCGTCCGCTCGGACTCGGCGCCGCCACGGCGGATCCAGAATCGGAACGTGATGCTGTGGCTCTACCCTGGGGCTTCAGGGGTGAAGACCGGGTCCACGGCGGGCGCGGGGTACTGCCTCGTCGCGACCGCCCAACGCGGCGGGCGAGAGCTCGCCGTCGTCGTCCTCGGCGGTCGCGACGAGGTGTTCTCCGAGGCGGCCGCGCTCCTGAACCATGGGTTCGCGGCGTACCACGTGCGGACCTTGGTCTCGGAAGGCGCGCCGCTCGGGAGCGTTCGCGTGCGTGGCGGCACCGTGCCCGTCGTAGCGGGGGAGGAGTTGGAGGCGCTCGTGCGCGTGCAGTACACCGGGGAGGTCGAGAGGATCGTCACGGCATCGAGGTCGGTCGCGTACCCTCCCGCGAGCGGTTCCGAAGTGGGAACGCTCCGCGTCACCTCGGGCGGAACCGTTCTCGGGCAGGTGCCCGTCCTGGTGGCGGACCTCCCTCCCCCGGAGGAGCCACGCGGCTCGTGGTGGCGTCGAGCCGTCGGCGCCGTGTCGTCCGCGCTGGGCGGTGTGATCGCCGATCTCATGGACTGAGCGAGGCGGGGTCGCCGCCGACCCGTGCCGGCTCCACCAGCTTCGAACGAACGGATGCTAGGCTCCGAACCCGATGACGGAGCTCGCTCGCGTGCTGTACGGGCGCGAGGACATCCACCGCCGCGTGGACGAGCTCGGCCGCACGATCACCGGGGACTACGTGGGGCGTGAGCCCGTCCTCATCTCGGTGCTCAAAGGCGGCACGGTGTTCCTCGCGGATCTCATGCGCCAGATCCCGTTGCCGCTGGAGACCCATCTGATGGCGATCAGTCCCTACGGCGGCCACGAGGAGTCGCTGGGACGGGTCCGGATCCTCCTCGACGTCGAGATCGATCTGACGGACCGCGATGTCTTGCTGGTCGAAGACATCGTCGACACCGGGCTCACGCTCTCCTATCTCCTGTCGATCCTGCGGTCCCGCAACCCCGCTTCGCTCGAGGTGTGCACGCTCCTCGACCGATCGATCCGACGGATCGTCCCTCTCACGCCCCGATACGTGGGGTTCGATTGCCCGGACCGCTTCGTCGTCGGGTACGGCCTCGACTTCGAGCAGCGGTACCGGAACCTCGCCGACATCCTCGAGATCTCCGATACCGCGGCGCTCAAGGCCGATCCCGACGCCCTGCTCCCGCATCTCGCCGTCCCTGCTTGAGAGGAGGTTGCGCTCGGTCGCAGGCCCCTCGTACAGTGCCAACACATGATCGAGATGCAGCTGGAAGGCGTTCGCGTGGAGCTTCCGACCAACCAGCCGATCGTGTTGCTCCGGGAGCGAGACGGGGAGCGGTACCTGCCGATCTGGATCGGGGCCTCCGAGGCGGCCGCGATCGCTCTCTCACTGCAAGGGGTCCAAACGCCCAGGCCGATGACCCACGACCTGATGAAGAACATCCTCGAGGATCTCTCCGTCGCCGTGCAGAAGATCATCGTGACCGAGCTCCGTGACTCGACGTTCTACGCGACGATCGAGCTCCAGCGGAACGGGGATCATTACGAGGTGAGCTCGCGACCCTCTGATGCGATCGCTTTGGCCGTGCGGCTCGCCGTCCCGATCTTCGCCAGCGAGGATGTGCTCGACGAGGCGTCGATCTTGATCCCCGGTGAGGAAGACGAAGAGGTCGAGAAATTCCGGGAGTTCCTCGACCAGGTCACCCCGGAGGACTTCAAGCCCGAAGGCCCGCCAGACTGAGTCCGCCGGTCGAGCCCAAGATCAGCCGTAGAGGAGAAGGATCAGCCGTAGAAGAAGACGGTCACCCAGAGCAGGCCGTCCTCATCCCGATAGGTGCCGAGCGCGACGCGCTGGAAGCGCTTGTTCATGATGTTCGCTCGGTGGGGGGATGAGTTCATGAACGCTTGCTGCAGATCCGCGACCGACCCACCGGTGACGCCGACGTTCTCGCCCCACGTCGACCAGCTGACTCCCTTGAGGTAGTAGCTGGCAGGGTTGTTGGTGTGGAAGAGCTTGCCGAACCCACCTGTGCCATCCGGCGTGGTGGCCATCTTGATGCTGTGCTTCCGAGCGAGTCTCGAGATCTGCCAGTGCATGCCCACCCGTCGGATGTCATGGTGTACGCGACTGTTGTTGGTGGCTCGGTACATCCGTGCCCTGGGCGAGAGCGTCGCGGCGCCCGCCGGAGCGGGGGCGAGCGCGGTCAGGCCCGTCATGAGAGCCGAGACGAGGGCGATCCTCGTGAGTGCGGTTCGGGTTGGTGTCATCGGGGGGTGTCCTCGTCGGGCGGTCCCTAGTTCCGGGTAGTGCAGCTATTCCATCGACGAAGGGCACCGAGAACTTGAGCCCCGGTCAGCGGGTGATCGCCCCCCTTCCGTTGACACGCAGTTCCCACGGGCATACGCTGCAACGACATCGTCGTAATTACCGAGGTGTGATGAGCGGGGAGCGATGACGAGCGAAGAGGGGTTCCGGGTACCGGACGTCTGTCGGATCGTCGGCATCAGCTATCGGCAGCTCGACTATTGGGCCAGGACGGAGCTCGTGACGCCCTCGATCCGCGATGCGCGAGGATCGGGGACACAGCGGCTGTACTCGTTCCAGGACCTCGTCTCGCTGAAGGTCATCAAGAAGCTCCTGGACACAGGGGTGTCTCTCCAGCGGGTCCGCAAGGCCGTCGAGCACCTGCATTCGATGAAGCGGCCTACGCACCGTGTCACCTTGATGTCGGACGGCCGTGGGGTCTACGAGGCCCACTCGGCGGAGGCCGTGATCGACCTCCTCCAGAAGGGACAGGGCGTCTTCGCCATCGCGCTCGACCAGGTCTGGAGCGACCTGGAGGGAACCCTCTCGAAACGCAGACGGGCGGCCGCAGGAGGGGCGTGAGCGCCCGAGCCGTGACCCCGGTCGCACCTACGTTGGAGTCCCTCCCCAAGAGCGATACGGTCCGTTTCGCCCACGCTTCCGAGCGCCAGTTCGCGCAGTTGCTCGACTTCTACGGCATCGTCTGGGACTACGAGCCGACGTCGTTCGACATCGAATGGGACCGTGAAGGCAACGTCGTCCGCCGCTTCACGCCGGACTTCTTCCTCCCCGAGTTCGACCTGTACATCGAGATCACCACACTGAACCAGAAGCTCGTCACCAGGAAGAACCGGAAGGTCCGTCAGCTGCGCGAGCGCTATCCGGAGATCCGGTGCAAGGTCTTCTATCAGCGCGACTACCTCTCGCTCGTCACGAAGTACGGGCTCGAGGACCGCTCCGGCTGAGCGGCGGCCTGCCCGTACACTGCTCGCCGTGAAGTTCGCCCCGCACACCGATGCCGAGATCGGCGAGATGCTCTCGACGATCGGCATCGATTCCCTCGATTCGCTGTTCGAGCAGATCCCGCCCTCGGTCCGGCTCGAGGGCTCGCTCGCGCTCCCGGACGGTGTCTCGGAGCTCGAGATCGTCGAGGACCTCCGCGCGCTCGCCGCGCGCGATCGGCACCTGGACGAGCTGGTGTGCTTCGCCGGTGCGGGCGCCTACGATCACTTCATCCCCGCCGTGGTGTGGGCGCTGGCCGCCCGATCGGAGTTCTCGACCTCGTACACGCCGTACCAGCCGGAGCTCTCCCAAGGCGTGCTCCAGGTCCTCTTCGAGTTCCAATCGATGGTGTGCGAGCTCACGGCGATGGACGTGTCGAACGCCTCCCTCTACGACGGTGCGACGGCGCTCGTGGAGGCCGTGCACATGGCGAGGGGAGGCGAGCGGACCCGGGTCCTCGTCTCCGAAGGGGTGGACCCGAGGCTGGTCGAGACCCTCCGGACGTACGGGAGTGGATCCGGGTACGAGCCGGAGATCCTCGCATCTGAGGATGGCCGGGGAGGTGCGCCTGCCGTCGGAGACGACGTCGCGGCGGTGGTCGTGCAGCACCCCAACGTGCTCGGGATCCTCGAGCCGGTCTCCGAGCTCTTCTCCGTGGCGAGAGAGGGCGGTGCCAGGGGCATCCAGGTCTTCGACCCGCTCTCCCTGGGGGTGCTGGCCCCGCCGGGGGAGCTCGGCGCGGACATCGCCGTCGCCGAGGGTCAG
>DATFGG010000140.1:0-3563 GCA_035249665.1 Actinomycetota bacterium
CGTCCTCGCGAAGCACGACCGCCACAACGAGACGGGTGAGCCGTGGGACATGGAGTACCGGTTGATCGCGAGCGACGGAAGGGTCGTCTGGGTCCACGACCGCGCGAGCTTGATCCGCGGCCTCGAGCGTGACGCCGCCGCTTGGCACGGCGTGATGATCGACATCACGGCGGAGCACGAGGCGAAGGAGATGCTCCTCCTCCAGCAGGAGGAGCTGGAGCGGCGCGTCGCGGAGCGGACCATCGAGCTGCAGGAAGCCAACGAGCTGATGGCGCTCGAGATCGGAGAGCGCCGGCGGATCGAGGGCGAGCTCCGTGACGTCGAGGAACGGTACCGCCGGCTGGTCGAGCACATGCCCGGCATCGCGTACGTCTGGGACGTCCGTCCCGGCGCCGAGGCCCGGACCTTCGGGTACGTGAGCCCTCGGATCGAAGACATCCTCGGATTCTCACCCGAGGAGTGGGACGCGTCGGCCCGCGTCCACCCGCACGATCAGGCGCGCGTCTCCGAGGCTATCGACCGGAGCGTGCGGACCGGCGAGGCCTTCGTCATGGAGTACCGGTACCTCGCGAAGGACGGAAGCGTCGTCTGGGTCCTGGACCACGCGTCCCTGATCACCCGCTCCGACACAGGTGACCCCGCTTCCTTCCAAGGCATGATGCTGGAGGTCACGAGTCGCATGGAGGCCGAATCCAAGGCGGCGGCCGCGGAGGATCGCTACCGGACGCTCACGGAACGCGGCCCGGTCGTCGCCTACTCCTACGAGCTGTCCTACGCCGGGGAAGCCGACCCCTCCGTCCATGTCTCGTACGTCAGCCCGCAGGCCGCGGAGCTCGTCCACTACCCGATCGAGCATTGGCTCCACAAGCCCGAGGTCTGGTTCGGGATGATCCATCCGGACGATCGCGACCGCGTCGCTCAGACGACGGCGCACACCTGGAGGACCGGCGAGCCGTGGATGGCTCGCTACCGGATGATCCGCTCCGACGGAACGCTCATCTGGCTCCTCGACGCCGGCCGTCTCCTCGATCGGGACGCGCAGGGGAGACCGTGGACCTTCCAGGGCATCCTCCTGGACGTGACCGCGGATGAAGAAGCGAGAGCCCAGGTCGAGGCGACGGCGGGAGGTCAGCGCGAGGCGCTCGAGGGGGCGCTCGCGATCCCGTGGTCCGAGACGATCCACCCGGAGACGGGGTTCGAGCGCTACACGTACATCGGGTCGCAGGCCCTCGACATCCTCGGCTACACGCCCGAGGAGCTCATGGACGAGCCGAAGCACTTCCCCCGGATGGTGCATCCGGACGATCGTTCCCGGGTCACTCTCGCCGTTCAGCGCTCCGATGAGTCGGGCGCCTGGGAGGACACGTACCGGATCCTGCGGCGCGACGGCGAGATCCGGTGGCTCCACTCGTTCGGGCGGCGCACCTCGGCGCCCGGCGTGATCCCCGAGCTCTGGCACGGCGTCGCGATCGACGTGACCCCGTACCGAGTGGACGCCGGTGCGGACGAGGGAGTCGCGGCGAGCGACGCCGTGGTCGACCGAGCTCCGTAGCGCCCACTCCTGGCCTAGGCTCAGGACCGAGGAGCCAACACGCGCGCGCGCTCCGGTAGGTACGGATGCAGCTTCGCGGGGATCGCCACGCTCCCATCGGCACGCTGGTGGTTCTCCATGATCGCGATCAGCGTTCGGCCGATCGCGGTGGCGGTGCCGTTCAAGGTGTGGAGGACCTCGACGTCCCCACCCGCCCTGCGGACCCGCGTCTGCATCCGGCGCGCCTGGTAGTCGGTCGTGTTCGAGCACGAGGTGAGCTCGCGGTAGCGCTGCTGCGCCGGCAGCCACCCCTCGATGTCGTACTTCTTGGCCGCGGACCCACCGAGATCACCCGCCGCGATGTTCACCACCCGATAGGGGATCTCCAGGTTCCCGAGGATCTCCTCCTCGATCGCGAGGATGCGCTCGTGCTCGTCCCACGACGTCTCGGGCGTGCAGAACGCGAACATCTCGACCTTGTCGAACTGATGGACGCGGAACATGCCCCCCAGGTCTTTGCCGTACGAACCCGCCTCGCGCCGGAAGCAGCTCGAGTAGCCGGCGTAGCGGATCGGGAGGTCGGCCTCGTCGAGGATCTCGCCGAGGTGGAACGCCGCGAGGGGGACCTCCGACGTGCCCGTGAGGTAGAGCTCGTCTTCGCGCGTCACGTAGATGTTCACGGCGTCGGTCGGCAGGAATCCGGTCCCGTACATCGCCTCCTCGCGGACGAGGACCGGCGGGATCATCGGCGAGAACCCCTTCTCGACGACGATGTCCATCGCGTGGCGCATCAGGGCGAACTGCACGAAGACGAGATCCCCCATCAGATAGACGAACCGGGAGCCAGACGTCCGCGCGCCGCGCTCGGTGTCGAGCACGCCGAGCATCGCGCCGAGCTCCGCGTGATCGCGAGGCTCGAACGCGAGGACCGGCGGCTCCTCGTGGTTGCGTCTGATCTCGACCGCGTCCTCGTCCGTGAACCCATCGGGGGCGCTCTCGTGCGGAAGGTTGGGGATCTCCGCCAGGAGGGAGCGGAGGTCCTCCTCGGCCGCCGCGAGCTCCGGGTCTAGTTCCTTGAGCTCGACGGAGACCTTCGCGACCTCGTCGATCAACTGCTGCTTCTCGTCACCCTCGGCGGCGCCGATCGCTTTCGACGCTCGGTTCTGCGCCGCACGCAGCTCCTCGACGCGGGAGGTCAGCGATCGGCGTCTCTCGTCCGCCGCGAGCAGCCGGTCCACGGCATCACCGAGGTTCCGCCTCTCGAGGGCGGCCCGGAACGGATCGGGATCCTCCCTGATCCGTCTGATGTCGAGCAACTACGGGACCTTCACTTCTGGTTCGTCCCGCTCCTCCGCGTTCTCTTGCGCGTTCTCTCGCGCCTTGCCCGACGCTCCCTGCGAACGAGCGGCCTCTTTGGGAGCCGAGCCGTCCATGATGCTCTGCCCGTGGAACACGCCCCCCTCCTCGACCACGAGCGTCTTGGAGGTGATGTTGCCGTCGATGCGGCCGCCGCGGGCCAGGTGGGCCTTGCCGTTCACCTGGATGGAGCCCTTGAACCGCCCGGCGATGCTCACGTTCTGGGCGCGGATGTCCGCCTCGACCTGACTCTGCGGCGACAGCGCCACGTCGCCCTCCGCGTTGATCTGCCCCTTCACCTGCCCGTCGATCCTCAGGTTCCCGGCCGACACGACGTTACCCTCCAGTCTGGCGCCCGCGCCGACGATCGTGACCTCTCCGTTCTCTGCCGCCATGTCTGCCTCCGTTCGATCGGGGCCTGGGCCCCCGCCGGGGCCCGGACCTTCCACGTCGTCCCGTCGCCGGATCATCCGGTCTCGACGGTGGCCTGCCGTCCCCCCAACGCACGCCGGATCGCTTCTTCCTCTTCCAGGGACAGATTGTGCGAGCTCGTGCCCTGGGTGACCTGCTTCGCGTAGACGCGCGTCTCCTGCCGGCCGTTGATCGACGTCAAGACGACACCGTCACCGTGGTCGTCGAGCAGCGCGCAGGAGAACGAGAGGCGGCCGCCGACGTC
>DATFGG010000141.1:0-4188 GCA_035249665.1 Actinomycetota bacterium
CGATGGAGGGCAAGACCGGCCTCGTCCGGGTGGCGATCGCGAGCGGCGTGCCGATCATCCCGATGGCCAGTTGGGGATCGCGCGCCGTCTGGCAGAAGTCGGGACGGGGATCCCTGAAGTTCGGCCGGCCGATCTGGACCAGGGTCGGCGAGCCGATCTCGCTCCCCGCCGAGCCGGACGGGGTGGAACTGCGTGCGCTCACCGCCGAAGTCATGGACGCGATCACGCGGCTCGTCGTCGATCTCCGGGACCGCTACCCGCGACGATGGACGAAGTAGGCTGCCCGCCATGAGCGACCCTGGGAAGCGGCGCCGATTCCAGACGCGCACCGTGCACCCCCATCGGCCGGCGCTACCCGAGCAGTCGTCGAGCAGCATGCCGATCTTCCAGTCCTCGACGTTCCGGTTCGAGACGAACGAGGAGTTCGCGCGCGCGATCCGTTTCGCCGGTCCGGGCTACGTGTACTCGCGCGGGTACGGGAACCCCACCGTCGACTCGTTCCAGTCCGCGATGGCCGATCTCGAAGACGCCGAGTCCGCGATCGGATTCGCCTCTGGCATGGCGGCGATCTCTTCGCTCCTCCTGACCGTCGCGAGCTCGGGTTCGCGGATCGTGGCGGGCACCGCGCTCTACGGCGGCACCGTGTCGATGCTGCAGCACGTCCTTCCTCGCTTCGGGATCGAGACGACGTTCGTGGACCCCACGGACGTCGACCAGGTCCGGGACGCCCTCCCCGGCGCCGACCTCTTCTACTGCGAGACGATCGTGAATCCCACGACCACGGTCCCGGATCTGGCCGTGCTCGCCGAGCTGTGCCGGGACGCAGGGGTCATGTCCGCCGTCGACAACACGTTCGCGTCGCCCTACCTCTGCACGCCGATCCGCCTGGGCTTCGACGTAGTGCTGCACTCCGCGACGAAATACATCGGAGGGCACGCGGATCTCATCGGCGGGGTCGCGTGCACGAACGAGGACCTCTTCCGGAGGCTGCGCGCCACCGTCATCGACCTGGGGGGCAGCATGCAGCCGCTCGAGGCCTGGCTCTGTCTGCGCGGCCTGTCGACACTCGGCCTCCGGCTGGACCACCACTGCGCGTCCGCGGGACGGTTGGCCGAAGCGCTCGACGTCCATCCCTCCGTCAAGCGTGTCCACTATCCGGGGCTCGTGTCGCATCCGCAACACGAGATCGCCGCACGCCAGCTGCGCGGGTTCGGGGGCACGCTGGCCTTCGAGGTGGCGGGAGGTCTGGAGGCCGGCAGCCGGGTCGCGGAGGCCCTGGAGCTCGGCTGGATCGGCGGGAGCCTGGGGAGCGTGATGACCCTGGTCGCGCACCCCGCTTCCACGACCCACCGACAGGTCGATCCCGATGCACGGCGGTCGGCGGGGATCGCCGATGGGCTCCTACGGGTGGCCGTGGGGCTCGAGGACCCCGACGATCTGATCGAGGACTTCACCCGGGCCCTCGACAAGGCATGAAGCGTCGGCGCGTCGCCGTCCTGTTCGGCGGTCGCTCGGCCGAGCACGAGGTCTCGTGCCTGTCCGCTCGTTCGGTGATCGATGCGCTCGATCCCCAGCGGACCGAAGTGATCCCGATCGGGATCACCCGTGAGGGCCGCTGGCACCGCGTCGCGGGCCCGCCGGCCCTGCCGTCCGAGACCGGCCGGATGCCCGAAGTCACGGACGGCAGCGGCGGTACGGTGGAGCTCGCAGCTGAGGGGATGTCGGCGGAGATCGTCGCCGCCGACGGATCGCGGGAGCCGATCGACGTCGTCTTCCCCGTGCTCCACGGGCCGTACGGCGAGGACGGCACGGTGCAGGGCCTCCTCGAGCTCGCCGGCGTCCCGTACGTCGGAGCAGGCGTCCTCGGCTCCGCTCTCGGGATGGACAAGGACGTGCAGAAGCGACTGTTCGTCGCGGCCGGGCTTCCGGTGGGTCCGTACGAGGCGGTGCGGGAGTCCGCCTGGGTCGACGATCCCGAGACGATCGAGGCGGCCGCGGAGGCGCTCGGGTACCCCCTCTTCACGAAACCGGCGACCCTCGGTTCCTCCGTGGGCGTGTCGAAGGTGCACGACACCGAGGAGCTCGCCGCCGGTCTCCAGGAGGCGTTCCGGTTCGCGAGGGACGCACTCGTCGAGAAGGCGGCCGAGGGCGCTCGGGAGATCGAATGCGCCGTCCTCGGCAACGACGATCCGGTCGCCTCCGTGGCGGGTGAGATCGTTCCGCAGGACCACGAGTTCTACGACTACGAGGCGAAGTACCTCGACGAGCACGGGGCGCGGCTCGTGATCCCCGCGGACCTCGAGCCCCGCGTCCTGGAGGACGTCCAGCGCCTCGCCGTGGCCGCGTTCGGAGCGCTCAAGTGCGCCGGGATGGCGCGGGTGGACTTCTTCCTGTTCGGCAGGGACGAGCTGTGGCTCAACGAGCTCAATACGATCCCGGGCTTCACGTCGATCTCGATGTACCCGAAGCTCTGGGAGGCATCGGGGCTGTCCTACGGTGAGCTCGTCGAGCGCCTGCTCGATCTCGCCGTCGAACGTCACGAGGCAGAGCGCAAGAGCGCCGGTGTCCGGGCTCCGGACGGCTGAGTCGGGGCGGGGGCGGCGACGTCTCGGCGGTGCCTCGCTACAGGTGGACCACCGGGCAGGTGAGGGTCCGGGTGATGCCCTCGACCGCCTGGATGCGTGCGACCACCAGCTTGCCCAGGTCGTCCACGCTGTCCGCCTCGGCGCGCACGATCACGTCGTAGGGACCCGTCACGTCCTCAGCCTCAGTGACCCCTATGGTGTTCCGCACGGCGTCGGCGACGGACGCGGCCTTGCCCACCTCCGTCTGGATCAGGATGTACGCGTGAACCACCAGGTGCCTCCTCGGGTCCGTGGGGACGCGGGCCATGGTAGTCGTGGGCGGGCGGGCCGAGCAACGCGGGTGCGATGATCGAGAGGGTGTTCCGCGATCGGGTGGAGGCAGGCGAGGAGCTGGCCGCGGCGGTCGTGAGTGTCGTGGCGGAGCCCGCGACGGTGCTCGCGATCCCCCGGGGCGGCGTGACGGTCGCCGGTCCCGTGGCGCGGAACCTGGGAGCGCCTTTGGACGTCGTGATCCCCCGGAAACTCGGGGCGCCCGGCAATCCCGAGCTCGCGATCGGGGCGGTGGCTCCCGGCGTGCGCGTGCTGCACGAGCGAGTGGTGCGGCACTTGGGGGTTTCGATGGACTACATCCAGCGGGAGGCGGCCCTCCAGGAGATGGAGATCGCGCGCCGGGAAGCCGCGTATCGAGAGGGCCGTCCGCCGGCGCCGGTCGCCGGACGGACGGTGGTGGTCGTCGATGACGGCGTCGCGACCGGTGCCACCGCCGTCGCCGCGCTGCGGTGGGCGCGTGCGGCCAGCGCCAGCCGGGTCGTGTTCGCCGCGCCCGTCGGTCCTCCTGCCGTGCGTGCCAGCCTGGAGGCCGAGGCCGACGACGTGGTGCTCCTCCAGGAGCCGTTCGCGTTCCTCGCGGTGGGGGAGTGGTACCGGGACTTCGATCAGGTCACCGACGAAGAGGTCCTGGGCGTCCTCCGGGAGCAGCGCGGATGAGCGACGTCGAGCTGGTGGCCGCGGGTGTGTTCGCGTTGCTCGGTGTTCGGTCGATCGTCCACTGGCTCCGACACCCGATCGACGACCTCGTGGGCCGACGCGATCTCGTTCTCTACGCCCTCTTCGTGATGGCGCGCGCCGGCGTGTGGTTCGGCCTGATGGGCCTCTTCCTGCTCTTCGCGAGCGTCGAGACCCAGGGACGCGCGTTCACCGACGACGCCGCGGAGCTCAACTGGTACATCGTCGTCCTCCTCGTGCCGATCTCGCTCCAGTTCGTCACCGGGTACCTGCTGGGGCGGTCTCGCGAGGGGTCGGGGCCTCCCCCGGACGGAGATCGAGCCGCCTGAGGAGCAGAGCGTTGAACGCGACCACGATCGTCGAGAGGCTCATCGCCACTGCCCCTACCGCCGGGGCGAGCACCACGCCCCAGGGAGCGAGGACGCCGGCCGCCAGCGGGAGGGCGAGCGCGTTGTAGCCAGTGGCCCAGACGAGGTTCTGGACCATCTTCGCGTAGCTTTCGCGGGACAGCCGAAGGACGCTCGACACGCCGCGTGGGTCGTTGCTCGCCAAGACCACCCCGGCCGACGCGATCGCGACGTCCGTGCCGGCCCCGATC
>DATFGG010000142.1:0-3645 GCA_035249665.1 Actinomycetota bacterium
AGGAGCCGGCCCATCGCGCGGAGCGACCCCGTGAGATGGGCGTCCACCGTGAGGTGGTGGTAGGGATCGCGCTGCGGACGACAGCGGACGTCGGCCCACCCGGGGAGGAACGCGGCGAGGATCCCCAGGCGATCGAGGGCCTCGAGCGACGCCGCGCTCGTGTCGCCCGCCCGGAGCAGTCGCGAGAAGGCGGCTCGCACGTCCGCGTCCCACACCACCTCGTCGGGGATGCCGAGGTCGTCGATCGAATCCAGCAGGGCCGCCGACGGCTCCCGATCGGCCTCCGCCTCGGCGGCGAGAGCCTCCAGCACACCGGCCGGGGTGGTCGGCGGGGTGATCGGGGACGCGCCCACCTCGCGGAGTCGTTCGATCACCGCACGGAACATGAACTCGACCTCCCGCGCGTGCTCGAACAGGGCCCGCATCAGGCCGTCGATCGCGATGAGGCGTGGCTCGTCCTCGAACCCCATCGCCCGCGCGATCGCGGGCTGGTGATCGAGGACCAGCCGCTCCCCGCGCTTCCCGGTCTCGAGGTGCAGCGCGCTCCGCGCACGGACGAGGAACTCCTCCGCGGCCGCGAGCGCTTCGCGCTCGCGGCCGCGGAGCAACCCCGCTTCCTCGAGTGGCATCCCGACCGCCGACTCGAGCAGCCAGATCGAGTGGAGGTCGCGCCATCCGCCGGCACCCTCCTTGAGGTCGGGCTCGAGCAGATGCGCGGTCGAGCCGAACCGCTCGGCGCGGCGTGCCGCGTCGTCACGGAGCGCCCGCGCGAAGGCGCGCGGGTCCCGCCGAGCCCACCCGGCGATCCTCGCGGCGACGTCCGCCACGAGGTTCTCCTCGCCCGCGAGGAAGCGGATGTCCAACATCGCGGCGCCCACGTCCAGGCGGCCGGCTGCCGCTTCGCACTCCTGGGGCGTGCGTACCGCGTGACCCACGTCGAGTCCGTCGTTCCAGAGTGGATACAGGAGGGCGTCGGCGAGCCTCGCCACCGTGTCCGGATCGGAATCGTCGTGGAGGAGGAGCAGGTCGATGTCGGACCGGGGAAGGAGCAACCCTCGCCCGTACCCCCCCACCGCCGCGACCGCCGTCCCGGAAGGCGCGCCGGCTCGCGCGAACAGCGCGAGGATCGCGGCGTCCACGAGCTCCGCTCGCCGGCGCGCCGCCCACACCCCGTGGTGCCCGGGCGAGTACGCCCGCTCTAACGCCAGCACCTCGGCGCGGAGGGTGCCGACGGGTTCGGGCGCTGCGCCCATCGGAGTGCTAGAGGGCGTCAGGGCCCATCTCGCCCGTCCGGATGCGGAGGAGTTGCTCCACCTCGGTGATCCAGAGCTTGCCGTCCCCGATCTTGCCGGTCCGGGCCGCCTTGACGATCGCGTCGACGACGCCCTGCGCGTCGGTGTCGTCCACGATGACCTCGACGCGAACCTTCGGGACGAAGTCGACCTGGTATTCCGCTCCTCGGTACACCTCGGTATGCCCGCGTTGGCGCCCGAACCCCTCGACGTCGGTAGTGGTGAGCCCGTTCACACCGATCTCACGCAGAGCGTCCTTCACCTCGTCCAGCCGATGGGGCTTCACGATCGCGGTGACGAGCTTCATGCGCCGCATCCTAGTCGGCGTCGATCCGCTTCTCGTCGAAGTGCCACGACCGTCCCCGTGTCATCCCCACGCCCTCATGGAGGCGGGTCTCCCCTGAAGCGTTCTCGCCGTCCACGTCGGGTCGCGGGCCGGGCCATGGGTCCGGCCGGCGGGTAGATCACTCCCCGACGGCCTTCTTGCGGGCCGCCGGCTTCTTCGCGGCAGGTTTCTTCGCGGACGGCTTCTTGGCCGCCGTCTTCTTCCGGGCCGGGGCCTTCTTCTTGGTGGAGGGCTCCGCCTTCGCCTCCTTCTTGGCGGCGGCGACCGAGGCCTTCAACGCCTCCATCAGGTCGACGACCTTGGCGGTAGGCTCTGCCTCGACGACCTCGATCTCCTCGCCGTTGATCTTCGCCTCGACGATGCGGAGCATCGCCTCTCGATACTCGTCCTTGAACTCGGCCGGATCCCAATCGGCCGAGAGGTTGTCGATCAACGTCTGGGCCATATCCAACTCGTTGGGGCGGACCTTGATCGAGACGTCGACCCCGCCGAAGTCCGCCTCGCGGATCTCGTCCGGCCAGTACATCGTCTCGAGGATGAAGGCGTCGTCGCGGAAGCGCAGGGCGGCGAGGTGCTCCTTGTCGCGGAAGCTGACCTTCGCCACACCCACCTTGCCCGAGCGATTGAGTGCCTCCCGCAGCAGCGCGTACGCCTTCGCGCCGGTCTCCTCAGGCACCAGGTAATAGGACTTCTTGTACAGCATCGGATCGATCTCCTCGAGATCGACGAACTGCTGGATGTCGATGGCCCGGGAGGACTCGACGGGGATCGCCTCGAAGTCGTCGTCCGTCAGGATCACGTAGCGATCCTTCTCGTACTCGTAGCCCTTGACGATGTGCTCGTAGCCGACCTCCTCCCCGTCGACGGAGCACACGCGCTTCATCCGGATCCGTCCGCCGTCGTCGTCGTGAAGCTGGTTGAAGCGGAGGGTCTTCTCTTCGGTGGCTGGGTAGACGCTCACGGGGATCGTCACCAGGCCGAAGGAGATCGCTCCCTTCCACATCGCTCGAGGCATGTCGTCCTCCAGTCCTCGTCGGCTGTCGTCGTGGGGTCGTCTCGTTCGAGCGGCACCCGTCCCAGGCGTACCCGTCGGGCACGCCCGGGTTCGCCCCATCCTAGTCCGGCCGGAGGACACCTCAGGCGTTGGGCCCCACGGCCCTTGGATGGCGAGGCTAGGAGCCCAGCAGCCCGCCGAGCAGGTCGGTCAGGTCCTCGACCGGCTCATCGACGAGGTCCGAGACCCCAGCTCCCCCGAGGAGGTCGTCGACCACATCGGTCGCGCCGTCCACGGCGCCGGTGACCGCGTCGGTGGCGCCGTCCACGACGTCGTCGTCGGTGGTGTCCTTCACGACGTCGTTCAGACCGCCGACCGTGTCGTCCACGCCGATCCCGCCGCCGGGAAGACCGCCCGCGCCACCGCTTCCTCCGTTCCCGGTCGGTTCTTCACCCCGGCCCGATCCCGAGCCGGGGCCCGGGACGTCGGCGTGCGCACCGGCTCCTCTCCCGGGTCCTTCCCCACCGATCCCGCCGCTCCGGGCGTCGCCAGCTGCGGGGTGATCGGCGGCCGGAGCCTGGGGTGCCTGCGTCACGGCCCGCTCGGACACCGGGGGGACGGGCGTCGCACTTGCGCTCGTCGCGCCAGGCAGGAGCCCGGCAACGCCGACCACGACGGCGGCGGTGGTACCGGTCGCGGCGGCGGCAAGCTGACTCCCGGCGCGCTGCACCGGTCCGAGGATCGGCGCGAGAGCGGCCCACGACATCGGTCCGACGCTCCACCAGAGCCGCCCGAGCGACACGTTCAGGAACGCCCGAACGATCGCGGGATCGAACTGTTCTCCGGCGCAGGCGGCAAGCTCTCGTCGGGCCGCCGGGACGCTCATCGGCTTCTTGTAGGACCGGGCGGCCGTCATGACCTCGAAGGAATCGGCGACGCTCACGATGCGAGCGGCCAGGGAGATCTCGTCTCCCGCCAGGGCGTGGGGATAGCCTCCGCCTCCGTATCGCTCG
>DATFGG010000143.1:0-4385 GCA_035249665.1 Actinomycetota bacterium
GGACCGATCCGACGACGGGACGAGCGCGATCGAGTACCTGCTTGCCGCCCGCGGCCTCGTGGAGCTGCAGCGCGGGGTGGAGAAGGCACGGCTCCGGCTGGAGGAGCACGCGTCCGAGGACCGGGTGGCGCGCTTCGCGCGACTCGAGGAAGAGTACGAACGGCTCGGCGGGTATCGGGCCGAGTCGGACGCCCGCACGATCGTCGCCGGCCTGGGGTTGTCCCAGGATCGGCTCGACCTGCCGGTGGGGGCCCTCTCGGGCGGTGAGCGACGCCGGCTCGAGCTCGCCCGCATCCTCTTCGGTGGGTCCGACCTCCTGCTGTTGGACGAGCCGACGAACCACCTCGACGCCGACGCGAAGGGTTGGCTGATGCGGTTCCTCGCGGGCTACCGGGGAGCCCTCCTCGTCGTGAGTCACGACATCGCGCTGCTCGACGCCTCGATCACCCGGATCCTCCATCTCGACCCCGATGGCGTCGTCGAGTACCGCGGCACCTACACGCAATATCGGGATGCGAGGGCACGCGACGAGAAGCGCCTCACCGCGCTCGCCTCCCGCCAGGAAACCGAGATCAAGCGGCTGAAGACCCTCGCCGATTCGATGCGCGGCCAGACGGCGAAGCGGGCACGGAAGGCGAAGACGCTCGACACCCGGGTCGCTCGGTTGCAGGCGAGGAAGGTCGCCGCGCCCACCCGCGAGCGCGGTGTCCGATTCCGGTTCCCCGAGCCTCCGCACTCCGGTCGCACGATGCTCTCCGTGGACGACCTCACGAAGGGATACGGCGGCCCCGCCGTCTTCGAGGACGTCTCGTTCGAAGTGGAGCGAGGCGAACGGCTCCTCGTGATGGGCCTCAACGGCGCCGGAAAGACGAGCCTCCTCAGGATCCTCGCGGGGGAGACCCGCGCCGACGCGGGCACGTTCCGGCTCGGCCACGGCGTCCAGCTCGGTTACTACGCACAGGAGCACGAAGGGATCCACGAGAGGATGACGGTGCTGAGCCACATGCATCAGGCATCGCGCGCCGACGACCAGTCGCTCCGTGCCCTCCTTGGGATGTTCGGTCTCCCGGGGGAGCGGGCGTTCCAGGACGCGGGGACCCTGTCCGGAGGCGAGAAGACGAAGCTCGCGCTCGCCCAGCTCGTGGCCGGCCGGAAGAACCTCTTGCTCCTCGACGAGCCGACGAACAACCTCGACCCACCGTCCCGGACCGCGATCGCGCAGGCCCTCCGCGACTGGCCGGGAGCGATGGTGATCGTGAGCCACGACACCGAGTTCGTCGAAGCCCTTGCCCCGGAGCGTGTCCTGTTGATGCCCGACGGAGGCCTCGACTACTGGAGCGCGGATCTCCTCGATCTCGTCGCCCTCGCGTGACCGCTATGCTCCGCCGATGAGCTCGGCCGACCTCGCCTTCGTGAACGGCTGCGTGTACACCGTGGATGCGGCTCGCACCCGGGTGAGCGCCGTGGCGGTCGCCGGCGGCCGGATCGTCTCGGTCGGGAGCGACGATCTGATCCGCGACGGGATCGACACCACGACCAGCGTGGTCGACCTCCGGGGACGGATGCTGCTGCCCGGGTTCCAGGACGCGCACGTTCACCCGGTCAGCGCCGGCGTCGATCGGTTGCAGTGCGACCTGCACGACCTCCACACCCGCGATGACTACGTGCGTGCCGTGCGGTCCTACGCCGAGGCGCATCCGGATCGGGAATGGATCCTCGGAGGCGGCTGGTCCATGGACGTGTTCCCCGGCGGCACTCCCACCAAGGACCTCCTCGATGCGGTCGTTCCCGATCGCATCGTGTTCCTCCCGAACCGAGACGGTCATAGCGCCTGGGTCAACAGCCGCGCCCTCGAGGTCGCGGGCGTCACGGCGGCCACGCTCGATCCGGCCGACGGCCGCATCGAGCGCCGCCAGGACGGCGAGCCCAGCGGGGCCCTCCACGAGGGCGCCGCCGATCTGGTCGGCGGACACGCTCCGGCAGCGACGCCGGACGAGGTGTACGCGGGGCTGCTGGAAGGACAGCGGTACCTGCATTCCCTCGGGATCACCGGATGGCAGGACGCGATCGTGTCCGCGGATCCCTGGATGCGGAACTATCCCGCCTACGTCCGAGCCGGAGAGACCGGCGACCTCACGGCCCGCGTCGTCGGCGCACTCTGGTGGGATCGCGATCGTGGGGCGGAGCAGATCGACGACCTGCTCGCGCTCCGCGACGGCGGCCGATCCGGCCGTTTCGCCCCGACGAGCGTGAAGATCATGCAGGACGGCGTGTGCGAAACCTTCACCGCGGCCGTCTTGGAGCCCTACCTGGACGCCGACGGCAACGCGACGGACCAGCGCGGGATCTCCTTCGTCGACCCGGAGTTGCTGAAGGGCTACGTGACCGCTCTCGACCGTTTGGGGTTCCAGGTCCATTTCCACGCGCTCGCCGAGCGAGCCGTGCGCGAATCACTCGACGCGATCGAGGCCGCGTTGGATGCGAACGGCCCGAGCGACCATCGCCACCATCTCGCCCACCTCCAGATCGTCCACCCCGACGACATCCCGCGGTTCCGTCGGCTGCGGGCCGTTGCCAACGCCCAACCGCTCTGGGCCGCGCACGAGGGCCAGATGGACGATCTGACGATCCCGTTCCTCGGCGAGCCTCGCTGGCGTTGGCAATACCCGTTCGGCTCCCTGGTCCGGTCGGGCGCCGGCCTCGCGATGGGAAGTGACTGGTCGGTCTCGAGTCCCGACCCCCTCGAGGAGATCCACGTCGCGGTGAATCGCGTGATGCCACCCTCCTACCCGTACGGGAACGGGAACGGCGAGGTGTTCCTCCCGGACGAGCGTGTCGACCTCTCGACCGCGCTCGCGGCGTTCACGATGGGCTCGGCCTACGTGAACCACCTCGACGACGTGACCGGCTCGATCGAGGTGGGGAAGTACGCGGATCTCGTGGTGGTGGACCGGGATCTGTTCGCCCATCCGGTCGATGAGATCGCGGACGCTCGGGTCGACGCCACCTTCGTCGAGGGCGTCCCCGTGTACGAGCGTTCCGGCGCGAGCTGACTTCCGGTCACCCCACCTGGTTGCGTGGCTCGGACGGCCCTCGCACGATAGCCACGGCATCCGCCCACCCCCCTCGAGAGGAGTCACCCACCATGACCGAGCCCTTCGACATGAGCCTCGTCCAGCGCGGAGCGCGCAACCGTCGGACCCCGTACTACGAGGCGACCCAGCGGTACGGCCCGAAGGGCTTCACCGTCTACAACCACATGTACTTCCCGATCCGCTTCGACACGTTCGAGGCAGAGTTCGAGGCGCTCCTGCACGGGGTCACGGTGTGGGACGTCTCGGTCGAGCGCTGCCTCGAGATCTCCGGAGCGGACGGCTTCCGGTTCGCTCAGCTCCTCACGCCGCGCGATCTCTCGAAGTGCGCGGTGGGTCAGGGCAAGTACGTGCTGATCTGTGACAGCGACGGTGGCATCGTGAACGACCCGGTCCTGACCCGCATGGACGAGAACACGTTCTGGTTCGCGCTCGCGTCCTCGGATGCCCTGCTGTTCGCGCGGGGCCTCAAGAACGCGTACCCCGACCTCGACGTGACGATCCGCGAGGCCGACGTCGCACCGCTGCAGGTTCAAGGGCCGAAGTCGAAGGATCTGATGGCGAAGCTCCTCGGCCCGGAGATCCTCGACCTGAAGTACTACTTCTGGACCGAGGCGAAGATCGCCGGCGCTCCCGTCGTGGTCACGCGCACCGGATGGACGTCCGAGATCGGCTACGAGGTCTACCTGACCGACACGACCAAGGGGACGGAGGTCTTCGAGGCGATCATGGAGGCGGGTCAGGAGTTCGGCGTCGTCCCCACCGGTCCGAGCGACATCCGCAGGATCGAGGGCGCGATCTTCAACTGGGGTGCCGACATGACCTACGAGAACAACCCGATCGAGCTGGGGATGGATCGGCTCGTCGCGTGGGACCTGTCGGACGACGCTTCGATCTCCATCGGTGCGCTCCGCAGGGTCCGCGACGAGGGCGTCTCGCAGCGGATCAACGGCGTGGAGTTCGATGGTCCGCCGTTCCCGGCACTGAACAACGTCAAGTGGCCTGCCTTCGACGACGGCGAGCAGATCGGCAAGGTGACGTCGGCGATCCACTCGCCGAGGCTCGGCAAGAACATCGGCTACTGCTGGCTCCCCACCGAGCGGTCGTCGACGGGCACCACGGTGTCGGTCGAGACCGAGTGGGGCACCCGGACCGCCACCGTGGTTCCGATGCCGTTCGTCGACCCGGACAAGACGATCCCGGTCTCGTAGGCTCCGCCGGCTGCGAGGAAACCTAACCACCGTTCAATCCCATCGTTCCTGTTCAGGGGATGTGCGGCGACTTGCACGCACG
>DATFGG010000144.1:0-5382 GCA_035249665.1 Actinomycetota bacterium
GGCGCGGCCGCCTGCGTGGCTGCTGCGACCGCCGGCGCCTGGGCCTCCCCGTTCCCTCCGGCGGCGGGCGCGGCGGCGGGCGCCGCCTCCTCCTCGGGATGTGCGGTCTTGTAGGCGCGGACCGCCGCCGAACGGGCGCGACCCTCGGCGACGCGCTTGTCCGTCCCGGCGTCCAGCTGCTCCTTCAGGACGCGGTCGAAGACCTCCTGGTCGAGCGGGGTGTCTTCGCGCGCCATCACCGGCCCCCGATCGTCGCCATCAGAGCGGTCCCGAGATCCCGCCGTCCTTGCGGATCCGCCAGAAGTGGACCGCGAGGAACAGCACCAACACGAACGGCAGCGCGAGCACGTGGAGCACGTACCAGCGCAGGAGCGTCTCCGGCCCGACGACCACGCCGCCGAGCAGGAGGAAGTTCATCTGCTTCGCGATGAACGGCGAGTAGCCGGCGAGCGAGGTCCCGACGGTCACCGCCCAGATCGCGAGCTGGTCCCATGGCAGCAGGTAACCCGTGAACGACAGGCCGAGCGTCAGGAAGAGCAGGATGACGCCGACGACCCAGTTGAACTCGCGGGGCGGCTTGTACGCGCCGGTGTAGAACACTCGGGCCATGTGCAGGGCCACGCTGAAGACCATCAGGTGCGCGCCCCATCGATGGAGGTTCCGGACGAAGTCACCGAAGAACACGGTCGTGCGGATGCCCTGCATGTCCGTGTAGGCCTGTGCGCCGCCGATGTCTGCCTGCTGCCGGTAGAAGAACATCAGGAAGATGCCCGTGACCGTCAGCAGGATGAACAGGAAGAAGGAGAGGCCCCCCAGGCAGAACGTGTAGGTCAGCTTCAACCCGTGCCGCTTCACCTTCACCGGGTGGAGGTGGTACAGCACGTTGTTCATCGTCGCGAGGGCGCGGTCGCGCGAGGTGTCCTTGTACCCCTTCCGGAAGATCGAGCCCGGCCGGAAGATCGACTTCCAGACCTCCGAGTCCCGGAGACGGTCGCCGAGCTCGCTCGGCGACGGGGGCTTCAGCTTCAACGCGTTCCCCCTCTCGCGGTCGGCGTGATCATTCCTCCGCCGCCTGGGACGTCGGGACCTCGGCCATCGTCCTCCGGCCGCCGGAACCCTCCGGCAGCCGCGCATAGTACAGCGTGTCCGTCGGGCACCTGTCGACGCACACCGAGCACCGCGTGCACGCGTTGTCGTCGACCACGAAGATCGCCGTCGAGTTGATCACCTCGGCCTCGGCGGCCGACGTCTGCGCGCCTTCGACGATCTCCGGGGCGAGCATGAAGATGCAGTTCCAGGGGCAGACGTCCTCGCAGGCCCGGCACAGGATGCAGTTGTCGGGGTCCAGCATCAGGTGCTTCGGGGACTTCACGCCCTCGCTGAGCCATGCCGGATCAACCGCCTCGAGCGTGTAGTCCTCGTGGATGTCGACCTCGGTCTTGGTGAACGGCATCGTCGGCCTCCTACCGGTACCCACCGGTGGGTCGGACGTCGCCGGACTGCCCGCGCAGCTTGCGTCGCCAGTTCTGGAGGACGGCGGAGACGACGAGCACCGTGACGATCGGGCCGGTCGTGAGGCCCATCGCGATCGCGTCCCGCAGCATGAGAAGCCCTTCGTAGGAGAGCCACAGGAACGACTCGCGCGAGAGGAAGCTCCCGCCCGTGTTGAACGGGTCCCGGAGGAACGCCTCGAGGTCCGTGGGGCCCTGCCACCCGAGCTTCTGCTCGGCGTAGTACATCCACCACGACGGCATCACTGAGCTGGTGATCAACAGGAAGAACAGGAGCGCCATCGAGAACAGCACGGCGCTGGTCCACGACCACTCGAAGTCCCGCAGGAACGACTCGACGTGGCGCTTGACGGTCTGGATCGGCGATCTGGCTACGGTCTCGACCTGGCTCATGCGCTCGCTTGCTCCATGGGCGGGCGAATCATACAACCGGGCCTCGGAGGGCTTCGCGTCGCGGCTCTGCCCCCGCCTCCCACTCGTGAAGGTTTTCACGAGCAACTCCACACTATGTCGCGACCAGGGCTCAGACAACTCATCTGTCGGGCCGTCACGAGACGCCGATGGGACACTGGCCCCGATGCTGGGGGGACTTGTCGACACGGGGCTCTCGTCGTGGTGGGCGCCGGCCCTCGCGTTCGCGGCCGGGGTCGTGTCCTTCGCCAGCCCCTGCGTCCTGCCGCTCGTCCCCGGCTACCTCTCGATCGTCACCGGTGGGCGGGCCACCGAGGGCGAGGGCAGGCGCCCGATCGTGCCGATCCTGCTCTTCATCATGGGCTTCACGATCGTCTTCACTCTGGCGGGTGCCTTCGCCGGCTCGTTCGTGCGGTTCTTCCGCGACCCCTGGTTCCAACGCATCGCCGGGGCGCTGATCGTGGCCCTCGGGCTCCTGATGCTCGGGTATGCGTTCCGGCGGGGGTCGCCCGGCCTCTACTCGGAACGGCGTCCCTTCTTGGAACGGCTACGACCGGGCACGGTCGGCGCGTTGCCGCTCGGGATGGCATTCGCCGCCGGATGGACGCCCTGCATCGGGCCGGTGCTCGGGGGGATCCTCGCGATCGCGACCGCAGGGGGGACGGCGAGAGGCGCTGGGTTGCTCTTCGCGTATTCACTGGGCCTCGGTCTGCCGTTCCTCTTGGTCGGGCTCGGCGCCGACCGGTTGATGGGAGCGCTCGGTCGGGTGCGCCGGCATTACCGTGCCGTTGCCGGCATCTCCGGTGCGATGCTGGTCGTTGCCGGCATCCTCGTCGCGACCGGCGTCTTCCACAGGATCTTCGTTCGGCTGGCGCCGAGTTTCGTCCCGAGCCTGTGAGTCCCGGCGAGCGAGGGACGGCAACTAGCATCGGAGCGCGATGACGACCAGGCCCGGGCCCACGGTTCGCCAGTCGGTGGCGCTCGTGTGGCGCACGCTGCGCTCGATGCGGACGGCGTTGATCCTCCTGTTGGTCCTCGCCGTCGGCTCCGTGATCGGCTCGCTCCTGCCCCAGATCCCGAACTCGCCGGAGCGGGTCGGGCGCTATCTCGACGACCACGGTGTGTGGGGGACGTTCCTCTTCCGCGCGGGCTTCTTCGACGTCTACGGGTCCTGGTGGTTCGCGCTCATCACGACGCTGCTGTTCGTCTCGCTCGCGGCGTGCCTGTTCCCGAGGACCCGGGCGATGATGCGTGCCCTCCGGCAACGGCCCGTCCAGGCCCGGGAGTTGGACGCATTCCGGCATCACGCCGAGCTCCGGGTCGACCACGGTCCCGACGCGGTCGCGGCGGACGCGGCCCGCTACCTGCGACGGAAGCGCTTCCGCGTCTCCCGGCAGGACGACGGCGTCGCCGCGGAGAAGGGCGTGCTCCGCGAGGTCGGGAGCCTCCTCTTCCACTGGGCGTTCTTCCTCCTCCTGGTCGGCGTGATCGTGGGCAAGGGAACCGGCTTCACCGGCCGCGCCGTCGTGACCGAGGGCGAGACGTGGATCGACGCGCGCGCGAACTACGACGGCGAGATCCGGACGGGGCGCTACTTCGGAGGAGCGCACACGGGACTCGGGATCGAGCTGCTGGACTTCGACGACAGCTACCGGCGCAACGGACTGCCGATCGACTTCGTCTCTCGCCTTCGGTTCCGTGACCGGGAAGGATCGCCTCTGGGCGTGGAGGAGATCCGCGTGAACCATCCCACCTCCCGGGACGGCGTCCGGATCTTCCAGGAGGGGTTCGGCTGGGCCCCGGTGGTGACGGCCGCGCTCGACGGCGAGTCGATGTGGTCCTCGCCGATCGAGATGACGCGCGACGAGGCGCCGGACGGGGTGCCCGCGACCGCGATGCCGTGGCGAGGCGCGATCAAGCTCACCGCACCGGAGCCGGACGTGATGATCAGCCTCGAGCTCTGGTCGGACTATCGCGCGTTCGCGAACCTCCAGCTCACCGGGCGGCCGACACCGATGCTCGTCCAGTTCGACCCGTTGATCCGGTACTCGGTGTACGTGGGCCGGATCGCCGATCCGGCGCGATCGTCGATCGACACGAGAGGCCTCCGGCGGGTCGCGCGCGGCGACCTCCACGCCGCCCGCAGCGACGGGACCGACGTGCCCGGCGTGGGTGAGCTGACGCTGTCCTTCCCGGAGCTCCGGCAGTACTCGGTCCTCCTGATCAGCAGGGACGTCGGCATCCCGATGGTCCTCGCCGCCGCTATCCTCGTTCTCGTGGGACTCATCCCCGCGCTGTACGTCTCCCGACGGAAGGTCTGGGTCCGAGCGGAGGCCGCCCCCGGCGGCGCCCTCGTGAAGATCGGAGGCTTCGCGCTGCAACGGAAGGACTCCTTCGAGAACGAGTTCGACGCGATCGTGAGGGCCGTCGGTGCACGATCGTCCGCCTCGCAGCGGACATCCGAACGACCGGGCCCGGACGAGCGGGTGACGACGTCGTGAACGCGGCGCGGCTCTCGAGCACGGCGTTCGACCTGACCCTGTGGCTGTACCTCGGCGCGATGGTCCTGTCGTTCGCATACCTCGCGGCCCGACGTGACCTGCTCTGGAAGGTGGCTCGCGTGGTCGCGATCGCGGGCGCCTCGGCCAACCTCGTGTCGATCGTGGCACGGGGAGTGGCGGCGCAGCGCGTGCCCTGGGGCAACATGTTCGAGTACTCGACGGTGCTCGCGTTCCTCGTGGTGGTGGGCACGCTCGTGTTCGTCGAGGGCGTCGCGAAGATCAAGACCCTCACCGGCTTCTCGCTGATGTTCTCGGTGCTCACGTTGGCGATCGCCGCGATGTTCTTCCCCGTGGAGCCGAGCCCGTTGCAGCCCGCGCTCAACTCGTACTGGATCAAGATCCACGTCGTGGCGGCGATCACGGGTTCGTCGCTGTTCGCGATCGGCGGGATCGCGACGATCCTGTTCCTGATCAAGGATCGGTCGGAGCGCCGGGCGCTCTCCGTCCTCCGTGATGGCACACCGCCGCCGATCATGGGTGGCGCGATCGAGATCGACGCGCCGCACGACCTCCTCCCGGATCCGGAGGGATCCGGGACGCCGGCCCCGGATCCCGCGCGCGGCGGTGTCCTGCCGTCGGCGGCGGCACTCGACCGCGTGGCCTACCGCGTGATCGCGTTCGCGTTCCCGATCTGGACGTTCGCGGTGATCGCCGGCGCGATCTGGGCCCAGGACGCGTGGGGGCGCTACTGGGGATGGGACCCGAAGGAGACGTGGTCGTTCGTCACGTGGACGATCTTCGCGGGCTACCTGCACGCCCGTTCCACGGCCGGGTGGAAGGGCCGCCGTGCCGCCGTGATCGCCGTCGTCGGCTTCGTCTCGCTGCTGATCACCTACTACGCGGTGAATCTGTGGATCGTCGGATTGCACTCGTACAAGAACGGATGACGCGTCAAGTGC
>DATFGG010000145.1:0-7632 GCA_035249665.1 Actinomycetota bacterium
CCCCGGCTCCGTCGTGTTCGACGCCGTGAAGTCGGCCGTCGCCAGGGGCTCTGACGTGCTGATCGTCGACACGGCGGGGCGGCTGCACACGAAGACACCGCTGATGGACGAGCTGCAGAAGATCGGGCGGGTGGTGGAGAAGGCCGGCGCGTCGGTCGCCGAGACCCTGCTCGTGCTCGATGCCACGACGGGGCAGAATGGGATCGCGCAGGCCAAGGCGTTCACCGAGGCGGTGGACGTGTCCGGGATCGTCCTGACGAAGCTCGACGGAACCGCGAAGGGCGGGGTCGTGCTGGCGGTACGCGAGGAGCTCGGTGTGCCGGTGCGGCTCGTGGGCACCGGTGAGGGTGCGGACGACATCCAACCGTTCCGCGCGGAGACCTTCGCGAACAGGATCCTGGCCTCGTGAGCAGGCGGATCTTGATCGTCGAGGATCACCCGACGATGCGGGAGGCGATGCGGCTCGTCCTCGAGCGCGAGGGGTTCGACATCGACGAGGCCTCGGACGGCGACCAGGCGCTCGCCGCGGTGCGCCACGACCCACCGGACCTGGTCCTCCTCGACATGAGCATCCCGGGCACGGCCGGCCCGGAGGTGCTCGCCGTCATCAAGAGCGATCCCTCCACGTCGCAGGTGCGGGTGATCGTGGTGACGGCGACGGGTGAGGAGGGCAGGTCCGCCGCTCTGTCGGTGGGGGCGGACCACTACTTCACGAAGCCGTTCAGCCCGATCGCCCTCCTCCAAGCCGTCGAGGACGTCATGGGGACGGAGCCGGACGGGCCCGACGGGTAGGATGCCGGTTCTCGGCACCTCGGCCAGGAACGCGGCCAGGAACGCGGATGGGCCGCCGGCCCGTCAGGGACGCCCGAAGGAAGATCTCTCTCGATGTTCGACACGCTGACCGCGAAGCTCGAGGGCACGTTCAAGAAGCTGCGCTCCCGCGGCAAGCTGCATCCGAAGCAGGTCGACAACGCCCTCGACGACATGCGGACGGCCTTGCTCGAGGCTGACGTCGCGCTCGAGGTTGTCGATGCCTTCCTCGGTCGGGTCCGGACCCGTGCGCTCTCCGAAGAGGTCATGAAGAGCCTCACGCCAGCACAGCAGGTGATCAAGGTCGTTCGGGAAGAGCTGCAGGCGACACTCGGTGGCGAGCTCGTGCGGTTCGCGGTGCCCTCGGCTCGGAGGGCCGTGGTGATGATGGCGGGGGTCCAGGGTTCGGGCAAGACCACGGCCTGCGCCAAGCTGGCCTTCCGCCTCAAGAAGGATGGCCGTCGGCCGGTGCTGGTCGCGGCGGATCTCGAGCGTCCGGCGGCGGTCGAGCAGCTGTTCGCCTTGGGGGGAGAGATCGGCGTGCCGGTGGTGTCCGAGGGCCGCGATCCGGTCAGGGTGGCCAAGGCCGCCCTGAAAGAGGCGGACCGGAAGGGGTACGACGTGGTGATCGTGGACACGGCCGGCCGGCTCCATGTCGACGAGGAGATGATGCGGCAGGCACGGCGGATCCGCGACGTCGTGAAGCCCGATCACGTCTTGATGGCGTGCGACGCGATGACCGGACAGGACGCGGTGATCCAGGCCCGCGCGTTCCTGGCGGAGGTCGAGACCACCGGCTTCATCCTCACCAAGCTTGACGGCGATGCGCGCGGCGGCGCAGCGCTCTCGATCACGGCGGTCACCGGCAAGCCGGTGTTCTTCGCGGGGGTGGGGGAGAAGCCGGCGGACCTCGAGGAGTTCCATCCCGACCGGATGGCCGGCAGGATCCTCGGGATGGGTGATGTGCTCAGCCTGATCGACAAGGCCACGGACACACTTGACGCCGACGAGGCGAAGGCGTCCGCCGACAAGATGCTCCAGGGAGCGTTCACTCTCGAGGACTTCCTCGCGCAGCTCCGCCAGATGCGGCAGCTCGGACCGATCCAGGACCTGCTCAAGATGCTCCCGGGCATGCCGGGAGGCAAGAACGCCTTCAAGGACCTCGCGGACCAGGTGGACGAGAGCAAGCTCCGGCAGGCCGAGGCCCTGATCCTGTCCATGACGCCGGACGAGCGACGGAATCCCGGTATCATCTCCGGGTCTCGCCGCCTGCGGATCGCCCGCGGGGCGGGCTCCACCACCTCCGACGTCAACACCCTCCTCAAGGACTTCGAAGGCGCGAGGAAGATGATGCGGACGATGATGGGCGGCGGGAAGGGCCTTCCAGGCATGTTCTCGATGCCGCCGAAGGCATCGAGAGGCCCGAAGCGCTAGCGAGAGGAACGCGGAGATGACGACCAGGATCCGGCTGCGGAGGATGGGCTCGAACAAGCGTCCGTTCTTCCGCGTCGTGGTGGCCGATCAGAGGAGCCCCCGCGATGGCCGTTTCATCGAGAACATCGGCAAGTACCACCCGCTCGACGATCCGAGCGTGATCGAGATCGACCAGGACCGCGCGCTGCACTGGCTGCGCGTCGGCGCCCAGCCGTCCGACCAGGTCCGCAACCTGATGCGGAAGATCGGGATCTGGGACGAGTTCGTGAAGGAGCGCCCTTCCGCGGCGCCGGTCGCGTCGAAGGAACGACCGGACAAGCCGAAGATCTCCAAGAAGGCGAAGGCGAAGGCGGAAGCCGCCGCGGCGCAACCCGAGACGCCTCCGGCCGACGAGCCCCAGGCGAGCGAGGAGCCTGCGGTAGAGGAACTCGCGATCGCGGAGGGCGACGCAGCCGAAGCCGTAGAGGCCGTGGAGGAAGTGCCCGCAGGGGACGCGACCGTCGATGACGCAGTCGCCGAGGACGCGCCTGCTGAGGACGCGACGCCCACGGACGACACGCCCGCCGTCGAGACGCCCGAGGGATCGTGAAGGACCTCGTCGAGTTCCTCGTCCAGGAGTTGGTCGATGAGCCCGACGCCGTCACCGTCGAGGAGTCGTTCGACGACCGGGGACCTCGCTACCGCGTTCGCGTCGCCCCTGAAGACATGGGCAAGGTGATCGGCCGCGGTGGCCGCACTGCCAAGGCGATCCGCACCGTCGTCCGCGCGGCCGCGCAGCGCCAGGGACACGGCGCGATGGTGGACATCGAAGACTGAGGTGGACGAGCCGACCGTCGTCGTCGGCGTCGTGACAGGCATACACGGTCTCCGCGGCGAGGTCTCCGTTCAGAACCGCTCCGACAACCCCGATCGATGGACTCCGGGGGGCACCGTGTTCCGTGAAGACGGCGCCCCACTCACGATCTCCGCGAGCCGCCGCCAGGGGCGCCGGCTGCTGGTGAGCTTCGGCGGGGTCTCCGATCGGAACAGCGCCGAGGCCCTCCGCGGAACGGTTCTCGTGGTGCCGGAGAGCTGGCTCCCCGACCTCCCCGAAGGCCAGTGGTGGGCCCATCAGCTCGAAGGGTGCGTGGTCCGGACCGTGTCCGGCCGGATCCTCGGAGTGGTCAGAGAGGTGATCCCGAATCCGGCGAACGACCTGTGGGTCGCGATCGACGACGACGGTCGGGAGACGCTCGTGCCCGCCCTCGCGGACCTTCTGATCGACGTCGACGTGGCGGCCCGCACGATCCTCGTCGACGACGTGCCCGGGCTCACTGCCCCAGAGGAGCCAGAAGAGCTCTAGAGGTCGGCGATCTTCGCCAGGCTGGACACCTTCTTCAGCACGTAGCGATGACCGTCTCGCTCGACGAGGCCGCGGCGCTGCCATTCGGTGAGGATGCGGGTCACGTTCTCGCGGCTCCCGCCGCAGAGACTCGCCAGGTCGGCGTGCGTCACGGCGGGGACCAGGATGCCGTCCGCTGGGAGATCGTCGAGCGTGGGCGTGACGAGCTGGAGGAGCCGTTTCGCCACCCGGCCCTTGAGGTCGAGGTGGAGGAGGTCGTCGGTGAAGGACTGATGCTCGCGGACCTGCCGAGCGAGCGCTTGGAGGAAACCGCGCGAGGCGGTCGGCTCCGCCGTCACGAAGTCGAGGAAGGATTCCGGCCCGATCGACCACACCTCCGAGTCGTCCAGCGCGAGAACGCTTGCCGTGCGTGGCATCTTCCCGAGCGCCGACAGCTCGCCCAGGAAGCCGGGCGTGTCGAGGGTCGCATGCAGGACGCGGTTCCCGTTCGCGGTCTCCGAGCTGATCTCCACCCTCCCGGAAACGAGGAAGAAGACATCGCCGCCCGGGTCACCCTGGTGACACAGGTAGGTCCCCCGACGGAACCGATGGACGGCGCCCTCCGAGGCGAATCGGTCGAGCGCCTTCCGAGGAACCTGTTCCAGGAAGGGAGCGCCGCTCATCACCTTCCCGACCTCGAGGTCACCGGCTCGCCGCATGGACGGAGCCTACCGGCGTCCAGTGGAGTGCGCGAGCCTCATGCACGCGAACAGGGCGGGGGCCGAAGCCCCCGCCCTGTGGCCAGATGCGTGGAGATCAGACGTTCTTGTGGGTCGCCTTGTGGGTCGCCTTGTGCGTCGCCTTATGGGTCGCCTTATGGGTCGCCTTCAGCGACACACGGGCGGCAGCGCGGTCAGCGGACTGCTTGTCCTTCGAAGCCGCCGCCTTCGGGGTGATCTTCTTGTCTGCCATCCCGGATCCTCCTCCTGTGCCGTGGACCCCCACCGGGTCCGCTTCTTCGACACACGAAGCCTGTCACGCCGGTCACCGCGGAACGGTGAGCGCGGTCACCTTCGTCGCGTGTCGTTCGTCACGGTGGCTGGTGTGACACCCAACCGTGCGGCGATGTGACGTACGTCACACGCTTGTCGCGCGGCGGACTCGGCCTCAGGTGTCGAGCTCGGGGAGATCGAGCGGGTCGGGTCGGGGCGTGCAGACCGAGCACCAGAGCGCATCCTCGACGACGAGCGCGCGGGTCACGTCCTTCGCACGGTAGAGCTCCAGCACGAATGGCTGAGTCTCCGCGTGGTCTTCGCACACTCCACGTCCGCAGAAGCGACATGCTCCGACGGCGTTCCTCCGGCAGTGCCAACAATCCACGCGGTGCCTCCTCAGTGCTGCCAGATGCGATCGGCGGCGGGCCGGAGCGTACCGCGCCGGAATGCCTCGGCGACGACCAGATCGAACCCGTCGCGGTCCAGTGCGAACAGCCGCATCGGGGTCGACGCGGTGACCGTCGCCGTCCTCGGCACGTCGCGGAGGAGCGCGACCTCCCCGAAGTACATGCCCTTGCTCACGGAGCCCACTCGCGTCCCGTCCCGGATCACGTCGGCTCTCCCCGATGCGACCACGTAGAACCGATCACCTGACTCCCCTTGCGTGACCGGCGACTCCCCCGGTGTGACGGTCACCCATGTGCCGTGCTCGAGGAGAGCCGTCAGCTGTTCCGAGTCGAGCCCGCCGAAGACGGGGAGCTCCCGCAGCTCGGCGAGCGCCTGCATCGTGTGCCCGAAGTCCGGGGCTCGCATCTCCTCAGCCAGGAGCCGATCGAACGTGCCCTTGTCGACCCCGAACAGCTCGACCTCGTCGAGCGCGCGAACCGTCGCCTGGCGCCGATGGGAACCGAGGAGACCCATCTCACCGAAGGACTCACCGCTCGTCATCGTCCGGATCACGCGCGTGTCGCCGGTCTCCGGATCCTCGTCCTCGATCTGCACGGTGCCCTTCCGCACGATGTAGAAGGCATCCGGTTGATCGCCCTGACGGAAGACCGGTTCACCCGCGCGGAGGATCCGAAGGCCGACGCGTCCCGCGAGATCGGACAGGACGTCCTCCGGGAGGTCATCGAACGCGGGGAGGGCGTCGATCAACCGGGCCGCCTCGATCCGCCACGACGTTTCCAGACGGAACCGGATCGCCTGGAACAGGGCGCGGACTCGACGACCGAGGGCCCGGATCAGGTTGAGGAGGCCGCGGATCACCGGGCCGGCGAGGAACGCTCCCAGCAGGACCAGGAGGACCCTCGAGCCGGGGCCTCCGTCCCAGAGCCCCTTGATGAGGTCCCAGAAGATCTCCTTCCAGAAGCGGTATCCCGCCCAGAACGACAGGATCGTGAACGCGATACCGGCGACGCCGTACGCGCCCAGTCCCCACTCCTGAGGAGTCAGGCGCTCTCGGGTTCGGATCTTGTGCCAGAGGTCGTGCTGGATGAACTGGAGAGAGCGAGGCCGCAGGTCCGGGACCTGGATCAGGTCCGACAGGATCCAGTAGCCGTCCAGCTCGAGCATCGGGATCAGGTTCAGGAAGATCACCAGGTAGTTGAGCAGCGCGAACTTGTACAGGAGATGCGCCAGCGGGCCATCGGGGAAGACGAAGACGAACAGCGTGGCCACGCCGGCGATGACGAGCTCCGTGAACGGGCCGGCGAAGGATTGCAGGATCCGTTGCCGACGCTCCAGCATCAGGCTGTCCGTCGCTTCGACGAAGAACGACGGGGAGCCGAAGTAGATCATGAAGCCAGCGCTCTTCACCTTCCGGTCGTACCGGGAGATCACGACCGAGTGGCCGAGCTCATGCATGAACGTGAGGAAGAAGGCGAGGCCGAGCAGGATGGCCGATTCGGCGGGGGCGGATCCTTCGAAGACATCCGCGAATCGCCCCGAGCCCCAGAGGTCGAAGAACGCGACCAATCCCGCGAGCGCGAGGAGGCCGGATACAACGGCCACCGGCCACCAGAAGAACGGCCGCAGGAGGTTCCGGTAGCAGAAGCGGACGAGCCGGTCGGCGCCCTTCCAGTCGATCGAGAGGGTCTTGCCGAACTTCTTCAGCTTCTTGCGACTCGGCGACGAGGGATCGAGTCGGTCGGCGATCAGCTCGTGGGTCGGGATCGGAGCCGGGTCGAGGAACCCACCCACGTAGAGAGCGATCACCAGATCCGTGACCGGTTCCGCGTCGAGTCCGCCGCCGGCCCCCATGCGCTCCACCACGAGCTCGCCCACCGTCCGAGAACCGTCCATCTTCGAGAGCAGCTCCGCCTCCCAGACCTCGAGACGGTAGTGGAGCTCGCGGTCGTCGCGAGCGAGCATCGCGTAGTCGTTGCCCCAGCGGAGCCGGAAGATCTTCACCTCGCACCCGTCGCGCAGGCGCGGGCGTTGATCGGCGAGCTCCAGGGATCCGGCGAGGCCGGCGTAGACATCCGTCGCCACCCGAGGAGGCCCGGCGAGCGCCCGTTCGAGGGCGGTCGCGAGGATCGGGGCGGCCCGGTCCGCGAGCCGGGCCGTGACGAGTCCCTGCAGGTCGATCGATCTCGTGGCGCGGATCCGTCGCTGTCGGACGCTGTCGACGGCGATGATCATCCCGATCGTGAACAGCACGATCAAGACGATCGGCGCCGCGTCCATCGGTCCCCCCCGGCCGGCCCGATGCCGGTCGGCGGCATCCTGCCCTGCGCGGCGCCAGGACGCAACCGTTGCTAGCCTCGCGGGGATGCGGATCGACGTCTTCACGATCTTCCCCGCGATCCTCGAAGCGCCTCTGCGGGAGAGTCTCCTGGGCCGTGCGATCGCGGAGGGACTGCTCGAGGTGCGGATCCACGATCTGCGAACCTGGTCCACGGACCGTCATCGGAGCGTCGACGACGAAGCGTACGGAGGCGGCCCCGGGATGGTCCTGAAGCCGGAGCCGATCTTCGCCGCCGTGGAATCCCTCGATCCCGATCGCGGGCGCGTGCTGCTCCTCTCGCCCGCCGGCCGACGCCTCGAGCAGTCGCTCGTCCGAGAGCTCTCGGG